>DGJU01000077.1:0-9350 GCA_002387605.1 Alphaproteobacteria bacterium UBA4588
GACAGCGGTGCCCCCAGCCGAGCGCCCGGTAAATATCATGTTTCAGAATTATGCGCTGTTCCCGCATCTGAGTGTAGCAGATAATATAGCATATGGTCTCCGCCGTAGCGGGATAAGCGGTGCTGCATTGTCTGAACGCGTTGATGAATTATTGCATCTTGTCAGGCTTAAGAGGTTTGAGGGCCGCAAGCCAGATAATCTGTCCGGTGGCCAGCGTCAGCGCACAGCTCTTGCGCGGGCTTTAGCACGGCAACCAAAACTCCTGCTTCTGGATGAGCCACTTGCAGCGCTCGACAGAAAACTGCGTGAAGAAACACAAATTGAGCTAGTTGCCCTGCAACGCCAGCTCGGTACAAGCTTTATTGTTGTCACTCACGACCAGGATGAAGCGATGTCACTTGCATCGCGTATCGGGATTATGAATGAAGGTCATCTGATACAGACAGGCTCCCCGCAGGAACTCTATGATAGGCCAGAAAACGCCTTTGTTGCTGATTTCCTAGGAGAGGTTTCCTTTCTTACTGGAGCCTTTATCCCGGGTGAGCCGGATGTCACCATCGCACTTCGTCCTGAGCATGTTAGCCTCAGACAGGCCAGCGCTAGTGCAACTGAAAATGAGTTTGACCTGCCGGTCCATTATGAGAGCGCAACCTATCTTGGGGCAAACTGGATGGTGCGGGTAAAAAATGCCGGCGGTATGACAATAAAAGCCCTTCTGAGTCCTGCTGAGATGGAACAGCTGGCACCGCAGGCAGGCGCGCGCCTGACAGTTCTGTTCCGGCGCTCAAAAATGCATGTTCTAGACCCTGAAGGTCTGGCATCACTTTCAGGTGAAAAATGATGGGCTGGGCTAGGCGGCACCTCATCACGTTATATCAGCAGGCAACTTCATCAAAAATTGGCCTGTTTTTGGTTGCGATGATTCCACTAGCATGGTTGACGCTCTTCTTTGCTGTTCCATTGCTTGAAATATTAGGCGTCTCGCTTGGCTCGTCACGTCGCGGTGTTCCGCCCTTCATTCCGGCATGGGGGTTGTCTGATGAGGGGCTATTTTTTGCTCCTAACAGCGATAGCTACGCGTTGCTTCTGCGTCATTCTAGTGACTATCTTGTCCCGCTTTATAATAGTACGCGCCTTGCTTTTGGCTCGATGCTTATTTGTCTTGTGCTGGCGTTTCCCATTGCTTTATGGGCAGCGCGGGCGCGCGGCGCTGTGCGGCTTAGTCTTCTTGTGATGGTATTGCTGCCCTTCTGGACAAGCAGTCTTTTGCGTGTCTATGCCGTGATGGGGTTGTTGAACCCGACAGGCTATGTAAATCAGTTTTTGTTGTTTTTGGGATTAATAGACACACCGCTCGACTTAATGCGGATGGATATATCTGTCTATTTTGGCATTGTAATTTGCTATTTGCCGCTCATGGTACTGCCACTTTATGCCGTTCTGGTGAGGATTGATGAAAGCCTTTATGAAGCGGCAACAGATTTAGGGGCAACCCGTACAACAACCTTTATGACAATTACCCTGCCTATGGCGCGGGCAGGAATTGTAGCAGGCTGTTTGCTGGTCTTTATTCCGGCGATGGGTGAATTCATGATTCCTGAGCTGCTTGGCGGGCCGGAACAGCTCATGATGGGTAAAGTGTTATGGGCAGAATTTTTCAGAAGCCGTGACTGGCCTGTTGCCGCAGCTCTTGCTGTTTTGCTGCTGCTTGTTCTCAGCATTCCTATTTTATGGCTGCGTCATGCTGAACGACGCATGAAGGAGACATGATGCGCTCATCTCTTCCGTTCGCCGCTAAAATTCTCGCCATTATCGGGTTTGCTGTTCTTTATGTGCCTGTGACATTGATGATTATCTACAGCTTTAATGCTGGCAAACTTACCTCTGTCTGGAGCGGGTTTTCGGCAAAATGGTATGTTGCTCTGTTCCAGAATGACCAGTTATTAACGGCTCTTGGGCTGTCGGTTATTATTGCAGCAGGCGCAGCAACGCTAAGCCTTGTTCTTGGTACATTGATGGCACTAAGCCTTGAGCGTATTGGCGGATTTCGGCTGCGCTGGTTACTTGCCTTTTTAGGTCTTGCGCCCCTTGTGATGCCGGAGGTTGTCACAGGCCTGTCCTTGTTACTGCTGTTTATTGGGATGGAGACATTGTTTGGATGGCCGTCCGGACGCGGCATTGATACAATAATGATCGCCCATGCAACATTTGGGATGTGTTTTGTGAGTGTGATAATTCAGGCGCGTCTGGCTGATTTTGATAATAGTTTGGAAGAAGCAGCCGCTGATTTGGGCGCAGGGCCTCTGACAGTATTTTATACCGTAACACTTCCGGTTATCTTGCCAGCTCTTATTGCAGGCTGGCTGCTTGCCTTTACCCTTAGTTTTGATGATCTCGTGATTGCTAGCTTTGTGTCGGGGCCGGGTAGTTCAACCCTGCCGATTGTTGTTTTTTCCAGTGTTCGGCTTGGTGTCACCCCTGAGGTAAATGCCATTGCAACGCTGATTATCTGCATTGCATCACTGGCTGTTTTGGTTGCAAGCTTGTTCATGTCGCGCCTGATTCTATATGGACATCGCAGCACTGAAACTGATACTGACACTGGACAGTAGATATTTTTTGACAGACGGGGCCTCAAGATGATTTCACTTCCCATGGCAGATAAAAAGATTATGGCCAGAAATACAGCATCAATGTTGCTGGAAATTCAGGCTGTTCATGTGAATGCAGAAAAACCTTTCATCCTTACCTCTGGCGCTGCCAGTCCGGTTTATATTGATTGCCGAAAGCTGATTTCCTTTCCGCGTATCAGAGCCGCATTGATGGGATATGCTGTCTCTCTTCTCTCAGAAGAGGTTGGGTTTGAGGCGTTTGATAGTGTTGCTGGCGGAGAGACAGCGGGCATTCCTTTTGCTGCCTTCCTGGCCGAGCGCATGGCTATGCCAATGCAATATGTCCGCAAAAAGCCAAAAGGCTTTGGCCGTAACGCTCAGATAGAGGGTGTGCTAACAGAAGGCTCGCGCACTCTTTTGGTTGAAGATTTAGCAACTGATGGCGGCTCAAAACTTTTATTTGCCCGCGCTTTGCGTGACGCTGGGGCAGACTGCAAACATGCCTTTGTTGTGTTCTATTATGATATTTTCAAAAATGCGCTAGACGAGCTAAAGGATGAAGACCTTACCTTGCATTATCTTGCAACATGGTGGGATGTGCTTGCCGCTTTACGAGATGATGATGCGTTTAGTGAGCAGACAGTTGCGAGCGTTGAGACGTTCTTGCATGATCCTAAAGGCTGGTCAGCTGCCAATGGCGGAAAATAGGGTAGCCCCCATCTAACAGGAGCTAAGTGTGGCGGTCTTTAATCTAGGGTCTCTGAATATCGATTATATCTACACCCTGCCGCATCTTCTGGCAGCAGGTGAGACGCTTAGTGCAACAGATGTTGAGGCAGCCCTTGGCGGGAAGGGCGCAAATCAGTCGCTCGCGATTGCACGGGCCGGCGGGTCTATTTCCCATGCGGGCCAGATTCATAAAGCTGATGAGGCGTGGCTTTCCCAGCTGGCAGATGAGGGCGTTATGCTAACGCATATCATCAGATCTGATATGGCCACAGGTCATGCCATTGTAATGGTTGATGGGCTGTCGGGCGAGAATCAGATCGTGCTAAGCCCCGGTGCAAATGACCAGCTTCCCGTGGATATGATTGCCCCCTTTTTAGCGCCAGCCCGCAACCAAGACTGGGCCTTAAGCCAGAATGAAACAAATCTAACGACATCATTTCTCACTGCGGCAAAAAATAAGGGCATGAAGATTTGCTACAGCGCCGCCCCTTTTGTTGCCGAGATAACAGCCTCATTATTACCACTTGTTGATTTACTTATTGTCAATCACATTGAGGCTGCCGCATTAACAGCGCATCAGGGCTGTACAGCAGACGCATTGGGTGTGCCGCATCTTATCATTACCAGCGGCGCCAAAGGGGCAGATTATTGTGGTGATGAAGGCAGCTTCCATGTTCCTGCGCCGAGGGTTGAGCCAGTAGATACAACCGGAGCAGGTGATACCTATCTTGGCTATGTCCTTGCTGGAATTGATTCTGGTCAGAGCATGCAGGAGGCCATGCAAGATGCCGCTCAGGCAGCTGCGCTTCAAGTTACGCGGCATGGTGCAAGTGCCGCTATCCCAAGACGTGATGAGTTAGTAGTAGAGTAGTAATGGCAAAGCTTTATTTTTCCTATTCGGCGATGAATGCTGGTAAATCGGCAATTTTATTACAGGCCTCTCATAATTACCGTGAACGGGGCATGGATACTTTTTTGCTGACAGCCGGCATTGATAAGCGCGCAGGTGAGCATGTTATCTCATCGCGTCTTGGCTTATCAGCAGATGCGCAAGGGTTCTATCAGGACACAGATATTGGCGCGCTGATTAGGGCCGCCCATACCGCAACCCCGCTATCCTGTGTTCTGGTTGATGAAGCCCAGTTCCTAACAGATGAACAAGTATGGCAGTTAGCCTGTATTGCCGATGATGAGAGCATACCGGTAATGTGCTACGGTTTGCGTACAGACTTTAAAGGCATACTATTCCCCGGATCGGCAGCGCTTCTGGCGCTTGCAGATCATGTCCGTGAAATTCGTACAATCTGTCACTGCGGACGAAAAGCAACTATGGTCGTGCGTCTGGATGATGCGGGTGATGTTATCACTGATGGTCAGCAGATTAAGATTGGCGGAAATGAGAGCTATGTATCGTTATGCCGGCGGCATTGGCGTGAAAAAATGGCACCCACTATTGCGTAAAACTAGCAAAATATAGCCAGAAAACAGCTCTCTTGGGCCTGATTTTCAATTTAGCTGGTGCAATCGTCTCAAACAGGGTAGAAGCGGGCAGAAGATTCGGCTGACCGCCTTTATCTGAACCCATTTTTCACCCTTATGTCTCGAGTATCCGCTATGTCTGAACAAATGCGTAATATTGCCATCATCGCCCATGTTGACCACGGCAAAACAACTCTTATCGATAGTTTGATGAAACAGAGCGGCATGTTCCGCGATAATCAGCAGGTATCTGAGAGGCTGATGGATTCAGGCGATCTTGAAAAAGAACGCGGTATTACCATTCTGGCTAAGCCAACCTCTATCGAATGGCAGGGTGTACGTATTAATATTATTGATACACCGGGCCATGCTGATTTTGGCGGCGAAGTCGAACGTGTTCTGCAGATGGCAGATGGTGTTATTTTGCTGACCGATGCTGCTGAAGGGCCAATGCCACAAACGAAATTTGTTTTGGGTAAGGCGCTGGCCCAAGGATTATGTCCGATTGTGATTATCAATAAGGTTGATAAATCAGATGCGCGGTCTGAAGAAGTCGTTGATGAAGTTTTTGACTTGTTTGTTGCCCTTGATGCCAACGAGCAGCAACTTGATTTCCCTATTTTGTATGCTTCAGGCCGGGATGGCTGGTGTGTTGTTAATCTGGATGATGAGCGCACGACTTTATCCCCGCTCCTCGATACGGTTTTGCGGCATGTTCCTGCGCCGGATGTTGAAGTGGATGCGCCTTTTGCCATGCTGGCAACTTTGCTCGATTCTGACCAGTTTCTGGGGCGATGCCTTACAGGACGGGTTATGCAAGGAACAGCCCGTGTGAACGAAGCTGTTCGCGCCATTAATTTGGAGGGAAAACAGGTCGAAGTTGGCCGCCTGACAAAACTTCTTCGGTTTGATGGCACATCACGGGTGCCTGTCAATGAAGTAAAAGCAGGCGATATTGTCTGCATTGCCGGCCTGACCAAGGCATCTGTTTCAGATACGATTGCAGCGCCAAGCGTTACGACTCCGATTTTCTCAACACCGATTGACCCGCCAACAATGTCTGTCACCATTACAGTGAATGACAGCCCATTTGCCGGCACAGAAGGCTCCAAGGTTACCTCAACAATGATCCGCGAGCGTCTGCTGGCCGAAGCTGAGGTTAATGTGGCTATCACCTTCCAGGAAAGCGCTGCGAAGGATTCATTTGAAATTGGCGGCCGCGGTGAACTTCAGCTAGGTGTGCTTGTTGAAACAATGCGCCGTGAAGGATTTGAGCTTACCGTATCGCGCCCTAAAGTTCTTTATAAGACTGTGGATGGCCAGCGCCAAGAACCTATCGAAGAAGTCATCATTGATGTTGATAGCGATTATTCAAGCGCTGTTATTGATGCTCTCAATAAGAGAAAAGCAGAAATGTCTGATATGAGAACAGCTGGCAGTGGCAAGACACGTATTGTGTTTCTAGCGCCTTCCAGAGGCCTTATCGGGTTTCAGGGTAAGTTTCTAACAGATACACGCGGCACAGGGGTTATGAACCGCCTATTCCATAGCTATGCGCCGTTTAAAGGGGATATCACGGGCCGGCGTAATGGCGCTTTGATTTCTACTGATACAGGTGTTGCGGTGGCTTATGCTCTGTTTAACCTTCAAGATAGAGGCGCGCTTTTTGTCTCGCATCAGGAAAAAGTTTATCAGGGCATGATTGTTGGTGAACATAACCGCGAAAATGATCTGGAAATCAATGTCCTCAAGGGCAAGAAGCTCACCAATGTACGGGCATCTGGAACTGATGATGCTGTCACGCTGGTAACCCCGCGTAAGCTGTCATTAGAAGATATGATGGCCTATATTAACCCTGATGAGCTGCTAGAAGTTACGCCTGACTCTCTTCGGTTGCGGAAAAAATACCTTGACCCGAATGAGCGCAAGAGAATGGCGCGCGCTGAATCAGCTTAACCAGCTGATAGCCGCCTCATCGGTAAAATCTGAACGATTCTGGTCGACTAAAGGCTGTCTGGGGCAGTCTTTGTGTTTGACACTATGGGTGATTGTAAGATGATTACAGTCTTCTTCATGGTGTGGAGCAGAGCCGATGCAGCAGATTTCCTGCAGTGAGTGCGGCACAAAATTCAACTGCGGTTCAACAGATACCCATCCGTGCTGGTGTACAAGCCTGCCAAATATGCGGGTTAGATTTGATCTGGCCTCAACCTGTCTTTGTCCTAACTGCCTGACAGCGGGCAAAGCTAAGGCGATTACCCGTCAACGCAAAGTACGCAAAATTCAACGTGATAAAGAACGTGACACGCTGCGCAGATAATAATGTGACGCAAACACGCTTGTGTTTTGTTATCACGCGCGCGTGGTCTTTAGTGGTAATAACAGGCAAAAGCCAAAGCAGAGAGCCAAGCTGATAAACGAGACAATAAGACAGGAAATGATGCCACCATTCTGAAAGCAGAGGCCAGATAATAAGGTGCCGGCAAGTCTGCCTGCTGCATTGGCTGCATAATAAAATCCGACATCTTCAGCCGCTTTCTTGGTGCCAGCATAGGCAAGAATAAGATAGGAATGGAGCGAGGAGTTAAGCGCAAAGAAAAAGGCAAATAGCCCAAGCCCTGCAAGAATGACAGGCAGCTGAAAGAGCTCATCCACAGCATAATAGGCAATCACAACCCCGAGCGGAACAGCGCATAAGGCTGCCATCATAATGCGTGCTGCTGGTATTTCCCGGCTTAGCCCATCTTCTGAGCGACTGATAAAGCGCGGCGCTATCGCCTGGATCATACCGTAAAAAATTGTCCAGATGGCCAGAAACCCTCCAACCTGCCAGAATGACCAGCCAGCCTGATACAAAAAGACAGGGACACCGACAACAAACCAGATATCGCGGGCCCCAAACAAAAACACCCGCGCAGCAGCAAGGAAATTAATGCTGGCTGATTTACTGAAGAGTTCCGACATATTCTGAGATGCTGGCAGCTTGCCAAGCTCGGTTGGCAGGCAATACAACACAGCCCCAAGCAGGATAACAAGCATCCCCGCCATACCGTAAAGCGAGACTGTCAGACCAAAAGCATCCAGCATTAATCCACCAGCAAAAAATCCGATACCCTTCATCGCATTCTTTGACCCTGTGAACCATGCTACCCATGAGAAAAGCTGAATATTGCCAGAAACAGAGGTTAGTTTGATGGCGGTTTTACTCGCTGTCTTGGTGAAATCCTTTGCGATGCCGGCAATCCCCTGTGCGATGAGAACCCACATCACAGAGGCCATCTCAGTCCAGTCAGGCGATAAAGCTGATAAGAAGAGGAGACCGCAAATTTGCAGAATGATGCCGGTCGCCAGCATGCGGGTAATTCCATACCGCACAGCAAGCCATCCCCCGCCAAGGGTTGCGAATATACCGGCCAGCTCATAGAAGACAAATAGGAAGGCCAGCTGGAAGGGGGTATAGCCTAGGGCAAAAAAATGCAGCAGAACAAGCATCCTTAACGCCCCGTCGCTCAACGTAAAGGCCCAGTAGGATGCGGTAACAGTTAGATAGGTGCGGCTCCCACTCATGCGGTAGTTTTTGATAATACAAGACGGGCAAGGTCGTTCATGCGGCAGGCATATCCCATTTCATTATCATACCAAGAGTAGATTTTTAGCATTGTGCTATTTGTCACCATCGTGCTGTGCAGATCAATAATGGAGCTGCGTGTATCATTCAGGTAATCAGCCGAAACAAGTTCACGTGCTTCAGCACCCAGAATGCCGCGCAGGCGCCCCGACGCAGCAGCGGCTTCAAACAGACTATTGACCGCATCTTCACTTGTGGATGTTTCAAGTTCAAACACACAATCAGTCAGGCTGGCATTCAGCACTGGCACCCGGACTGCATGGCCGTTCAGCTTGCCGCGCAGCTCAGGATAGATGAGCCCGATTGCCCGCGCACTGCCAGTTGTGGTTGGTTGAATTGACAACAGCGATGAGCGCGCCCGCCGCAGGTCATTATGAGCAGCATCACTAACAAGATTAGTATTTGTCGGGTTATGGATTGTTGTAATCTGGCCATGTTTGATGCCGAGATGTTCTTGTATCACCTTCACAACAGGGGCTAGACAATTTGTTGTACAGGAGGCGGCTGTTATCATTTTATGCTTGGCAGGATCATATAAATGATCATTGACGCCTACCACAATATTCAGAACATCCTCATGATGAATAGGCGCCGAGCTGATGGTGGTACCAATGCCTGCTGTAAAATAGGGGGCTAATTTTTCAGGTGATTTAAAAACGCCCGTGCAGTCAAGCACAACCGAGATGTCATGCTTTTTCCAGTGACCGTTGTCTAGGGCAGGTGTCTGGCTGGCAGCGATAGTGGTGCCATTAATTGTGATAGAGGTGTCATCATATGAAAAATCGGCATCCCAGCGGCCATGCAGACTATCAAACTCCAACAGATGAGCCAGCTGTTTGGTATCCATGCTGGCATCATTCACAAGCGCTATATCTGGCGCTATATCTGGCGCAATATCAGGC
>DGJU01000077.1:9373-15284 GCA_002387605.1 Alphaproteobacteria bacterium UBA4588
ATCGCTTTTATGGCGGGCAACACCGCCAAGGGCATCCCGAAGGACAAGACGGCCAATACGGCCCATTCCATTAATTGCGATCGCCATACCGTTACATCCTCTCATACCAGAACACCTAACCTTAATCATGTTAGATGACAAAATAGTGACAAGCAGGTGCTAATTTAGCATCCCAAATGCCAGCTGGTAAAAACCCTGCCGAAAATAGCCCTTCACCTGCCCCGGAATACTAGATTATCAGGGCATCAAATGCTATGGTGTGCGCGTATCTTAGCCCGCGGGGGAGCGGTTTATCCCCTGCCAATGGAGCAGATAATGATTTTCAAAGTACTCGAAACAAATAAGCAGACAGATAGCACAATTATTCTTGGCAGCTATACCGCTCGGCCAGAGGCCCTAATTGCATGGCGTACGGTTGCATGGCTTCATGTTGACCATGCTCATCTGTGGCATCATCTCGAAGAAGATGAAAATGAAGAAGCGCTAAGTCTTTCAGCATAAAGAAGGATTATCATATCTTTTACTCAAGATTATGATAACGCTAGAGGCTCCCATCAGGTGGGTTTGCCTCTTGCTGTTCATTCATAACAGGACTAATTCTTATATTTGTAACGTTACTGACCCCTCATTTTGAGATGTGCTTCAGTGGTAGTTAAGGAGACAATAAATGCTGATTCGTGAATTGCTTGATGCAGGAGATGCAGCCGCTATTGCTGTGACCGCGCCCTCCCGCCCTTCGCTTAATTATAGTGGCTTGCGGGCACATTGTGATGATATTGCCGGCCAGCTGGCATTTCTGGGGCTCGTTGCTGGCGACAGAGCTGCCATTGTGCTCCCGAATGGGCCTGAAATGGCAACATGCTTTCTTGCCGTAGCAAGCCGGTTTTCAGCAGCGCCATTAAACCCTGCCTATAAACAGAGCGAATATCGTTTCTACCTTGAAGATTTAGCGCCGAAAATTGTGATTGTTGCAGACGGCTCTGATAACCCGGTGCGTGCTGCTGCCACTGAACTTGGCATTCCTGTCATCGAAGCTAAAATTGCAGATGGCGCGGCGGCTGGCCTATTTACCTTATGTGATGGTACAGCCGATACACCAACGCCGGTGCCATCGTCTGAAGCGCTTGTGTTGCATACATCAGGGACAACATCGCGCCCAAAGGTTGTGCCGTTAACACAAGAAAATATTGTCACCTCAGCGGGTAATATTTCTGCCAGCCTTCAACTTACACCAGCAGACCATTGCCTGAATATCATGCCGCTCTTTCATATTCACGGGCTTATTGCTGTGATTAGTGCCAGCATGTCTAAAGGCGCATCTGTATGCTGTAGCGCAGGGTTTAACGCCTTAAAATTTATGGACCTTGCAGCAGCAGAACAGATCAGCTGGTATTCCGGTGTGCCAACAATGCATCAGGCCTTATTACTGCGGGCACAGCGCAATGCTGAACAGGCAAAGGCTCTGTCTCTGCGATTTATCCGGTCATCATCAGCATCCTTGCCGCCAGCTGTGTTTGACGAGCTGGTATCAGCTTTTGGATGTCCTGTTATCGAAGCTTATGGCATGACAGAGGCTGCCCACCAGATGACGTCCAACCCGCTTGGCGCAGGCAAGCAGAAAGCAGGCCATGTTGGTATTATGACATCGCCGGAAGTCTGCATTATGGATGATGCTGGGGGTATGCTAGCTCGCGGCTTAGAAGGTGAGGTCTGTATCCGCGGCAAGAATGTAACGCCGGGCTATGAGAATAATCCGGCAGCCAATGAATCTAGCTTTACAAATGGCTGGTTTAGAACAGGCGATCAGGGTGTCTTTGATGCAGACGGATATCTGAAGCTTACGGGCCGGCTGAAAGAAATCATCAATCGTGGCGGAGAGAAAATCTCCCCGCTTGAAGTTGATAATGTGCTGATGGAACATGATGCTGTTCAGCAGGTCGTAACCTTTGCTATGCCAGATAAAATGCTCGGTGAAGATATTGCCGCCGCCATTGTTCTTGCCGAAGGAAAGCAGGCAAGTGAAGCAGAGATAAAGGCTTTTGCAGCAGAGTTGCTTGCTAAGTTTAAAATCCCCAAAACGATCGTTTTTCTAGATGAAATTCCCAAAGGGGCAACCGGCAAGCTACAGCGTATTGGCCTTGCTGAAAAACTGGGTCTTGGGAGCTAATAGGCTTGATGAGCTTTGCACTAAGGCAAAAGGATAGCGAATGACAAAAATTTGTATTTATGGCGCGGGAGCTATTGGTGGCTATATGGCTGCAGCGCTTGCAGAAGCAGGGGCAGATGTCAGTCTTATCGCCCGCGGACCCCATCTTGCTGCTATTAAACAAAACGGTCTTACGCTGTTGAAAAATGGCGAGGCAAAAACCTATCAGCTTACGGCAAGCGACAATCCGGCTGATTTAGGGCCGCAGGATTTTGTCATTATTTCGCTGAAAGCAAATGCGATCTCAAAAATTGCGGATGCCATGCAACCTCTCCTTGGGCCTGAGACAGCTGTTGTGTCAGCGGTAAATGGTCTGCCGTGGTGGTATTTCCATCAGGCTAATACAGGAACAGACCTTGATGATAAGCCGCTAGAATCAGTTGATCCTGGTGGCGATATCTGGAAAAAAATTGGACCAGAAAGAGCGCTTGGTTGTGTTGTTTATCCGGCATGCGAAATCGCAGAACCAGGCGTTATCCAGCATAATGAGGGCGAAAGATTTAGCCTTGGTGAGCCCTCTGGTGAGATGACTGACAGGCTAAAGACGCTATCGTCTTTGCTGATTTCTGGCGGGCTTAAGGCGCCGCAAAAACGCCGGATAAGAGACGAGATCTGGATTAAGCTCTGGGGGAATTGCTCGTTCAATCCGGTAAGCGCTTTAACAGGTGCTAGCCTTGATAAGATTGGCGAGGATGCGAGTAGCCGCGCTCTTGTTGCCGCTATTATGGCAGAGGTCCAGCAGGTCGGCGAAGCCTTAGGCATCCGGTTTAATGTGTCTATTGATGACCGCATTAAGGGGGCTGCCAGCATTATTGGGCATAAGCCATCAACCCGTCAGGATATTGAGCTTGGGCGCCCGCTTGAAATTGATCCGCTTGTCTCGGCTGTGCTTGAGCTATCAGTCGGCCTTGGCATCGAAACGCCCTCTTTGCGTCATGTGACGGCATTATTGATGCTGCAGGCAGAAACACTTGGATTATATGATCGCTCAGAGGCGCTCGAAGCCCGCCTATTAGGGCAGTAACGTGCCGCGTTCAGGCAATCACCTTGGTGCCATTCTGACGACGGCGAGTGCGCTTGCGTTTGTTATCAATGATGCAGCGATGAAATGGGCGATCCAGCTGATCCCGCTATTTGAATTATTGGTTGTGCGGGGTCTGATTGCCGTGCCGCTCATCTGTCTTGCAATGCTGATAACACGCCAGCTACTTAAGACAGTGTCACGGGCAGATGCGTTTTTGATTGGCTGGCGCTTGCTTGCAGAAGTCGCTATTACCTATTTTCTGCTTATTGCGCTGAAAAACATGCCGATTTCGCATGTAACCCTCATTCTTCAGGCGGCGCCTCTTGGGTTAACACTGGTTGCTGCTTTGATGATGGGCGAGACGGTGAGTGTACGGCGCTGGGTGGCTATTTTGTTTGGCTTTATCGGGGTCATCATCATCATTCGTCCCGGAACAGCTGGTTTCAGTCCCTATGCTATCTTTGCTGTGCTAACGGTATTTTGCATTGTTATCCGCGATATGGTCACCCGCCGGTTATCACCAACCATACCCTCTTTGCCAATTGCGGCTCTTACCGCCTTTGTCATTTTGCTGCTGGCGATGATTATGATGCCCAAGACGGGTTCGGCAATGCCGACATTGTCTCAGCTGGTAATTATCACAATTGCGGCAGTTGCCATCCTGACAGCCTATCTGCTGAGTGTGAAAATCATGCGGGTGGGCGATGTTGGGTTTGTTGCCCAGTTCCGATATACGGGGATTGTTTGGGCGGTGATTATCGGGTTTTTTGTTTTTGGCGAAGTGCCGGATATGTGGACAGTAGCAGGGGCTCTTCTGATTATGGCAACCGGGATATATACGCTTCGCGCTGACCGCTAACAGCAGATAATATGATACTGCATAATTATAACGACAGGCATCTTGAGACAAGGGATGATAGATTGCCTTGCGATGATGCTCACAACGATAAAAAAGGTGCTTATTGAGTGTTAAGGTGACTATGATAAGAGATATTCACGGTGATGCAATAAAGTGCGCGCCGTCATTTCTGACGGCTTAAGGCTCGGTCTTAGTTAAGCGTAAGGTATTCTGATTATGTATGATTATATCATTGTCGGCGCTGGTTCAGCAGGATGTGTTATTACCAATAGGCTATCAGCTGACCCGTCTATCAACGTGTTGCTGCTGGAGGCGGGGGGACGCGATACCAATCCATGGATTCACATTCCTGTTGGCTATTTTAAAACATTACATAATCCAAAAACAGACTGGTGCTATAAGACCGAACCCGAAGCAGAATTAAATGGCCGCTCACTGGATTGGCCGCGCGGCAAGACGCTTGGTGGGTCTAGTTCTATTAATGGCCTGTTATATGTGCGCGGTCAGGCAGAAGATTATGACCATTGGGCGCAGGCAGGAAATACTGGCTGGTCCTATGATGATGTTCTGCCACTTTTTAAGCGCTCTGAATCATACGAGCTTGGCGGTGATGAGATGCATGGGGCTGATGGCGGTCTGGCAGTCTCAAAAATGCGCGCCCATAGCGAGATTTCCGAAGCCTTCATTAATGCGGCTGTTGAAATGGGTGTACCGCGAACCGATGATTATAATGGGCGGGTTCAGGAAGGTGCTGGTTATTTTGATCAAACAGCAAAGCGCGGCCTGCGCTGTTCCTCTGCCAAAGCGTTTCTTGCGCCGGTGAAATCGCGCGCTAATCTTGAAATTCAGACCCATGCACATATTACAGGGCTTCTGTTTGATGAGACTGATAATAGTGCTGTTGCGGGCGTATCCTATTCTCAAAAAGGCAGAAGTCAGCGCGCCATGTTAAATGCGGGCGGTGAAGTCATCCTGTCTGCAGGCGCTATTGGCAGTCCACAAATTCTTGAGCTATCAGGCATTGGGCGCGGTGATATATTACAGCAGGCAGGCATTGATGTGCGGCATGAGCTGCCCGGTGTTGGCGAAGCTTTGCAAGACCATCTGCAGATCCGGCTTGTTTATGAAGTAAATGTTCCCACCCTCAACGATATGATTAATAGCATGTTTGGGAAGCTTTCTATCGGCATGAAATATGCCTTTGCGCGCTCAGGCCCGATGAGCCTTGGCGCTAGTCAGGTTGCGATATTTGCCAAATCAATGGACGGCCTTGAGACACCTGATATCCAGTTTCATTTTCAGCCTCTCAGCGCTGATAAACCCGGATTGGTGATGCATCCGTTTTCTGGCTTTACCTCGTCTGTTTGTCAACTCCGTCCGGAAAGCCGTGGTCATGTTCATATTACAAGTCCGGATGCCGCAGATTATCCAAAAATTGTACCACATTATCTGAGCGCAACCGCCGACCAGCTTTGTGCTATACGAGCTGTGAAATTCGCTCGTAAGATGGCAGAGATGCCAGCCTTAAAACCCTTTATCGAACGCGAACATACGATGATTGACGATATGAAAAGTGATGAGGATCATTTAGCTGTTGCGCGCCAGTTTTCACAATCCATCTATCATCCAACCAGCACCTGCCGGATGGGAATAGACGCTCAGGCTGTTGTTGACCCGCAGTTAAAAGTGCATGGGCTTCGTAATATCCGCATTGCCGATGCCTCTATCATGCCATCACTTGTCAGTGGCAATACCAATGCCCCAACAATTATGATTGGTGAAAAAGCAGCTGAACTGATCCTTGCTAGCCGATAATCTGCTA
>DGJU01000014.1:0-1245 GCA_002387605.1 Alphaproteobacteria bacterium UBA4588
AGGCAATATTATCCCGTCAGGGGCCGTTAGACAGTATTATAAATACGGTCTCCGGCATCTCCTAAGCCTGGCAAAATATAAAAATTTTCATCTAATTCGCGGTCAACAGCAGCCGTGATGATAGGGATATCATCATGTGCGTCTTGCACTGCTCTCACGCCTTCTGGTGAGGCAACAAGGCAGGCGAACAGAATATCACGTGCGCCATGGGCTTTTAGCCTGTCAGCGGCCATGATTGCCGACCCGCCCGTTGCCAGCATAGGGTCTACCAAAATTATTTGCCGGTCAGCTATTCTGTTGGGAAGTTTTTCATAATAGGCTTCTGCGTGATGCGTGTCGGGGTTGCGTTGCAATCCAAGATGACCAATCGGTATTTCTGGAAGAATGGCTGAGAATGCGTCGGTGAGACCATTTCCGGCCCGCAAAATAGAAACAAGGCAGGGAAGGGGCTCTGGCAGGCAAAATCCCTTCGTATGCTCAAGCGGCGTTTCAACTGACATTTCTTGTGTTGTCAGGTGGCTGAAAACAGAGGCGCTCATCAAACCAGCTACTTCATGGAGGATACGCCGGAAGCTATGAGGCGGCGTAGTTTTATCACGCAGGCTCGTCATTTTAACATCAAGAAGTGGGTGGTTTAAAATTGTTAACATCGCTGTGAAATATCCTTCGTTTACAGTGTCACCAGAAGATAAACGTCATCGCTGACATCTCATGCTAATGGTTATTAGCCTAGGCAAAGGGAAGGGGGCTAACAGAACCTGAAACAGGTGCATCTGGTCTGATAACCTCAATCGGCTTGCCTGTATTACCGGCAGCATTTTCAATGATGGCAAGTCCGACATTACGCTCAAGTCGTGGTGACCAGATAGCTGAGGTAATCGTGCCGATTTCCTGTCCTTCCAGCATCACAGGCCATGGCACTGAGCAGGTTGGACAGGGGCCGCCATCAAATAGAATGCCCCGAATTTCACGCATGCTACCAGAGGCTGCAATTTTCTGTAATGCAGGCAGGCCAATATAATCTATCGACCCATCGGTAACACAATATTTTCCTAGCATAACCTCAAAAGGATTATTCTGAGATGTCATCTCATTACCGTATGAGAATAATCCGCCCTCAATTCGCTCAATCAGATTTGGGCATCCCGGGGTAATATTAAAGGCCTGCCCTGCCTCCCAGATAGCCTGCCATAATGCGGGGCCAAGATGGGCGCCTTCAAGATAAATTTCAAACCCGCCCTGCCG
>DGJU01000014.1:1330-4033 GCA_002387605.1 Alphaproteobacteria bacterium UBA4588
ATATTTGAAAAAGCCAATATCAGCAATAGAATCCCCGAATAGACTGCATAAAAGGGCTTCAGCCTTTGGTCCCTGAATTGCCAAGGGATAAACATCAGGCTCACACAGATCAACATCAAAGCCTTTGCCGTAAGCAATCCCTTTGGCATATAAAAGAACATCACTATCGGCAATGGACAGCCAATATTTATCATCAGTTAGCTTTATCAGAACCGGGTCATTAATCAGCCCGCCTTGTGCATCGATAATCGGCACATACAGACAGTCATTATCGCGCATCCGTGAAATATTCCGCGGGGTCATTAACTGAATAAGCGCTTTTGCATCTGGTCCGGTTACCTGAACCTGCCGCTGGCACGACACATCCCATAGCTGAACATGTTCGCGAAGGTGCCAGTAATCTTCTTCAACAGAAGGCTGGTAGGCTTTGGGTAAGAGCATATGATTTACAACCGTGAAACCACGAACGCCTGCCTCCTGAACGTTATTAGTATAGGGCGTGCGCCTGATGCGGCGCGACATATTTAATCCTTCAGACATATTTCCTCATCTCATCCCAAAAGCTTATGCAAAATGACATCTTCATTCCGGAATAGACATCCAGACTGAATATCCGTTTGGTGATAAAATCACCGGCATATGATAGCGCGCATCTGGGTCAGGCATGGAAAACCGCAAGACAATCTGGTCGCTGATGCGTGCCCCCTGCTGCGGCAAATCTTGTGCGTGCCAGTAAGGCGCTGTTGTAAAACAGATCTCATAGACTGTTTTGGGGTCAGCCCCTGACACATCAACTGTTTCAGACAGGCGCCCGCCCTCATCCATATATCCTGTAAAGAGAACATCACCATTATCAAGATTGCTTAATGTGACAGCAATACCGCCAGCGTGCGTTCCGTTGCTGCTATTAAGGGTATGTGATGTAACAAGGGCCATCTGTTCTCTCATTTGTTGCTAACGTAAAAAAGGGGGGCAGCGCAAGCGGCCTGCGCTTATGCGTAATGAACGCTACTATTCTATCGAGGCTTTATCGCGCTTATCTGATGTGGCGGCAACAATCGGGCTTATCACACCACGACATTTTACATTCACACAGGCTGTTTTTCCGCTTGCCATTGCCCGGCGTAATGCAGGCCCCAACTCTTCGCGTTTTGTTACAAGCTCGCCATGACCGCCAAGCCCCTCACACATAGAATGGAAAGGGATATCGCGGAAGTCTGTCGCAAAATGCTGACCATTGGCGAATAGCCGTTCCTGTTGCTGGCTAATGCAGTCCAGACCACCATTATTATCAATGACAATTGTGATAGGTGTTGCTTCTTGAAAGGCAGCTTCAATAGAAAGCCCGCCAGACAGAAAGGCACCATCACCGGAAATAACAACCACATTCTTGTCAGGATGAAGCGCTTTAGCAGACACACCAAAGCTAACGCCAACACCGAGCAGGGAGTAATTTCCCGGATGCATTATACCGCCAAGTTTCTGGCCCCGCCAGCCAGCCATATTAACAGCAATTTCAGACCAGAAATGGGTGTTGCCTCCATCAAAAATCAACCAGTCTTCGGCGCCCATTTCAGCCTGCACATCAAGAGAGAGTTGAAGTGGGTGCATTTTGCCCCCGTCAGCTAAATCACGTGCCGTTTCAGCAGCAATATGGGTTTCCCATTCTTGTACCCAGTCAGCGCGTCGCTGCTTCTGCAGATCAAACCAGCTGTCCCATGTTTTTCCCACACCCATCAGCGCATCAAGGAAAGCGCCCGGATCAGAGAGCAGCATTTCATCAGCCGCTCTATTATAATCTAACTCTTCATGGCTTCCATTAACGCAGATAAGCGTTGTGTCTTTCTGAAAGAAAGGTGGATTACCAAAATTCATCTGATTATCAAGTCTACCGCCAATCATTATGACGACATCTGCTTCATGAATGGCTGGCTTGCTCGGATGATATTGATGAAAATCAGCAAGACCCATATAGGCGTCGCACTCCTCGCCGAGCAGCTTTGAATGATATGGCACATTGAATACCGGTAGGCGTAACATTTTGCCGGCGCTCTCAAGGGCGGCTTCTGCACCCGACCACCAGACGCCGTGACCGCCAATAATGAGCGGTCGTTCTGACGCCTTTATAATCCCCATAACATGAGAGAGCGCAGTTGGATCAGGCCAGGCACGCGGTAGCGGCTTATCTGTTCTGATAAAGGGACGTTCTTGTCGGCCAGCATCCTCATCGAACGAAGAAAACATGATATCAACAGGCAGGCTGATATGGACTGGCCCTGGATAACCTGTTGTTGCTGCGTGCCAAGCCCTATCAACAAATTCGCTGATCCGCTCCCCATCTGTAATCTGCACAGAATATTTGACGAGCGGGGCTGCAATCGCAACATCATCAATTTCTTTGAAACCGCCAGCGCCCTGTCGCTTTAATGTTGATGAGCCAGTGACAAAAATCACAGGTGAGCGTTCTCCGCCTGCTTCCAGCATAGCTGGCACAGCATTCGCAAATCCTTCTGGGCCAACAAGACAGATAGAGGGGGTGCGCGTTATCCGCGTATGACCATCAGCTAGATGACCTGCAACCTGCTCATGCGGGCAGTTAATCACGGGCATCTGACATTCCATAAAGCCCTCTAGCGCAGGATTGCAAAACCCGCCTGCTAGGGTAAAGACATGTTTGGCGCCTTTTTCTTTTAAGGCGCGTGC
>DGJU01000074.1 GCA_002387605.1 Alphaproteobacteria bacterium UBA4588
CAATTGGGACACGGTAAATGGTGCACCCGACAGGATTCGAACCTGTGACCTCTGCCTTCGGAGGGCAGCGCTCTATCCAGCTGAGCTACGGGTGCTTTCGCTATAATCATGTATACGTAATGGGGTGCAATGTGAACACCCCAAATCGAAACTGATACAGGTTTTATCTATTAGCTAAAAAGGGCCATTTATCTTAGACTCACAAAATAATGATAATTGTGACAGTCATCGCATTACCCATTTTTTCACGAGTGCACAGCAGATATGATGATAAAACGTAAAACAGAGAAAGGGATAAAAACGCTCTGTTTTAATGATAAAACCACCGATAACGCTCTTGCATAGTCTGAGATATTCACACCATGAAAATCACTAATCTCCGTCTCTATCCTGTTGCCCCGCGATGGCTATTTTTAGCCATAGATACAGATGAAGGTATTACTGGCTGGGGTGAGCCGGTCATTGAGGGGCGCGCCAAAACGGTTGCTACGGCCGTGACTGAATTAGCGCCCTATTTGATTGGCCGGGATCCACGCAAAATAAATGATATATGGCATACACTTTATCGCGGTGGGTTTTATCGGGGTGGTCCAATTCTCATGTCTGCTATCGCTGGCATTGATCAGGCGCTGTGGGATATTAAAGGCAAAGCGTTAGGCGTGCCAGTATATGAATTGCTTGGCGGCACGGTGCGCGACAGTATGAAAACCTATTCTTGGGTAGGCGGTGATGACCCACAAGATGAGAGCCGGCAGATAAAACAACTTCACGCACAGGGCTGGGATACATTTAAGCTCAATGGCTGCGGAAAATTAAAGATTATTGACAGCTATCGTACTGTTGAAAAAGTCGTTGCGCGGGTTGCAGCAATTCGTGAGGCTTGTGGGTCTGAAATTGATTTTGGCTTAGATTTTCATGGCCGAGTATCGGTTCCAATGGCCAAGCTGCTGTTAAAAGAGCTTGAGCCCTATCACCCACTCTTTGTCGAGGAGCCTGTATTGCCTGAATATTCAGAACAATATGCCGTGCTGTCCCGGCACACTAGCATAGTGCTTGCCGCAGGGGAGCGTATGTATAGCCGTTTTGATTTCAAGCCAGTTTTTGAAGCGGGCGGATTGGGCATTATTCAACCTGATCTATCGCATGCAGGAGGCATTACAGAATGCTTGAAAATTGCGTCAATGGCAGAAGCCTATGATGTGGCTCTTGCGCCGCACTGCCCGCTGGGTCCGATTGCATTAGCGGCATGTTTGGCGGTGGATTTTGTATCCCACAATGCCGTGTTGCAAGAGCAGTCTATGGGAATTCACTATAATCAGGGTGCTGACCTGATGGACTATGTGGTTAACAAAGAAGATTTTGTTATTCGCGATGGGCATATCAAACCATTGCCAAAGCCGGGGCTTGGCGTGGAGATAGATGAGACGGCAGTAAGAGAAGCTGCAAAAACGGAATGTAACTGGGTCAACCCGGTTTGGCGTCATGATGATGGCGCAATTGCAGAATGGTAAAGCGGCGAGACTAAGTCAAACGAAAGGCTCACTTTCCGGCCTATTTCTTAGANNATCATTGTTCTGTTCTTGGTCCATACGTCCCGTCATCTCAAGAAAAATATCTTCGAGATCTGGCTCGGATGTTGAAACATCCCCTATCTCAATCCCGTGTTCAATCAGGCTTGTAAGGATAGCGCCAACAGTCATATCTGCGGGGTCAAACCGGAATGTAACACCGCCCTCAGCTATCACAGGCTGCAGGGCGAGCAGCGCCTCTGGCCACTGTTTTGGCACACCAGATGGCAGAGCAATGGTAACGTCTTTTCGGCCGGCAGAGCTTAGCAATGTTGAGGTCGGCTGGCAGGTCAGAATCCGGCCATGATCTAGAATGGCTATCTGGTCACACAGCGCCTGAGCTTCTTCAAGGTAATGAGTGGTAAGAACAATAGTCACACCTGATGCATTTAACTCTCTGATATTGTCCCATAGCCGTTGGCGCAATGTGACATCTACGCCCGCTGTTGGCTCATCTAGCACCAGAATGGGCGGTTGATGCACCATGGCTTTGGCAACCAGCAAGCGTCTCCGCATTCCGCCAGAAAGCGTGCGAGCATAAGCATGGGCTTTATCGCTAAGCCCAACCATATCCAGTATTTCATCAGTGCGGCGTTCTGCGCGCGGCACGCCATAAAGACCGGCATTGAATTCTAGTAATTCGCGCGGTGTGAAAAAGGCATCAATATTCAGCTCTTGTGGCACAATACCAATATTGGCGCGCACTTGGCGTGGGTCTCTATCAAGGTCATCGCCCCAGACAGATACCTGTCCGGCTGTTTTAACAACTGTACCGGCAAGGATATTGATAAAAGTTGATTTGCCAGCACCGTTAGGCCCAAGAAGGCCAAAAATGCATCCTTGCGGTATATCAAGGCTAAGATTATTAAGCGCCAGCTTGGCAGGCGCGCGCTTGGTGCCGGCATAAGTTTTTGAGAGCCCACGGGCCTGAATGGCAATCTGGGGCGGCTGGCCGCTCTGCTGGGCTGGCTTGGTGTAAATAATTGAGTGGTGAGACATAAAATCCAAATAGCGTTATCGGTAAAAAAAAGCTAGTGTGTCAGGGATATTCTTTTTAGACAAACACCTATCTTTGCCGTCACGAAAAATGAGGAACGCTCTCATGTCAAAACAAACGACATCAGCTCAGCCGGACACCGCTCATCGTCCCGCACCACAACATCCAGCAGGGGCCGATATCGTCATGCTGAAGGATGGACAGACACGTGTGTCCTGCCATGGTGATGACGGCGCGCTTGGCCATCCTCTTATCTGGTTAACCGCAGAAACCCAGCCAGATGGTTCGGCATCGGTAACCTGTCCCTATTGCTCGCGCATATTTCAGCGCCCCATAGCCGGATAATGACAGAGGCATCTGCCCCAGAACAACTGGTTCTAATTGACGGGTCTGGCTATATTTTCAGAGCGTTTCATGCTTTGCCCATGATGATGTCACCAGAAGGCGTACCGGTAAATGCTGTGTTTGGCTTTACCAAGATGCTGATGAAGCTGATGGATGATTTGCAGCCCTCGCATGTGCTGGTGATCTTTGATGCGGGGCGGGTAACATTCCGCAACGATATCTATCCTGAATATAAGCAAAACAGAACCGACCCGCCAGACGAGCTCGTACCGCAATTTTCTCTTGTCAGAGACGCCACTGAGGCGATGTCTTTGCCAGTGACCGAACTGCCAGGATTCGAAGCCGATGACCTTATTGCAAGCTATGCCAAGATGGCGCACGAGTCAGGAACCGACTGCCTGATTGTCTCATCCGATAAGGATTTGATGCAGCTTGTGCGCCCGGGCGTTACCATGCTTGACCCGATGAAACAGCGACGCATCAGTGATGCTGAGGTTGTTGAAAAATTTGGGGTTCTGCCGAACCGTGTCGTTGATGTTCAGTCACTTGCGGGCGATTCAACCGATAATGTCCCCGGCGTGCCGGGCATTGGGATAAAGACAGCAGCAGAACTGATTAATCAGTTTGGCGATCTGGATAGCCTGCTTGCAGGTGCTGAGACGATTAAACAGCCGAAGCGCCGGGAAAATCTGGTGAATTTTGCTGAGCAGGCCCGCATCTCGCGCGAGCTTGTCAGGCTAAAAGATGATGTGCCGCTTGATAATAATATTGCGTCTCTTGTTCGCCCGCACCGCGATATGGACAGGCTGTCTGCTTTTTTATCAGGCCAAGGGTTCAACTCACTTCTGGCGAGCATAGGCGCGAAAAACGCTGCCTCTCAGAAGACCGCGCCAACATCAGGCAAACCAGATTCGGCATCACCCTTTGGCGCTATTCTGCCGCCACATGTTGAAGCGCCCTCATATGAGCTGGTGACAACAACCGATGCTCTGAGCCGCTGGATTGATGAAGCGCGCTCTCAAGGCTTTATTGCTATTGATACTGAAACAACAAGTCTGAATGCCTCATCTGCGTCACTTGTCGGTGTTGCACTGGCAACAGCGCCGGGCAAGGCCTGTTATATTCCGTTGCGTCATGTCGCCCCGGCATCTGAGGGGGCTGCACAAGGCGGACTTGATTTTGCCGGTGATGCTGAGGTTGCAGAAACGGTTATGCTCGAGCAAATGGATGAAGCAGAGGCTCTTAGCCTATTGCGCGGTTTATGCGCCGATCCGTCCATCCTGAAAATTGGCCATAACCTCAAATATGATGCACATGTTCTCAGCCTTGAGCAGAATGGCGGCCTGAGCCTAACGCCTGTTGATGATACAATGTGTTTATCTTATGTGCTTGATGCTGGCAGAACAGAGCGGCATGGGCTTGATTATCTGGCGCTATCATTGCTGGATATTCAGACGATTAAATATCAGGATGTGTGCGGCAAGGGCGCTAAGCAGATTTCCTTTGCTGAAGTCTCACCAGAGGCTGCTTGCACCTATGCAAGTGAAGATGCTGATATAACCTTGCGGTTATGGACGATGCTGAAGCCGCGGCTTGCCCGCGAAGGCATGTCATCTGTGTATGAAAGGCTTGAGCGGCCCCTCATTCCTATCTTGGCCCATATGGAAGCAGCTGGCATCAAGGTTGATACACAGCTTTTGCATGGCTTATCGCAGGATTTTGCTGGGCGAATCCAAATCCTCGAAGGTGAAATTCACCAGCTAGCAGGCGAGACCTTTAATATTGCGTCTCCGAAGCAGCTCGGTGAAATTCTATTTGAAAAGCTTGGATATGAAGGTGGCAAGAAATCCAAGACAGGCGCCTTTTCAACAGGCGCAGATATTCTGGAAGATATGGCAGAAAATGGGGTTGAAATTGCCAGAAAAGTGCTTGATTACCGCCAGTTAGCAAAGCTGAAATCAACCTATACAGATGCGCTCATGGCGTCAGTGAATAACCGTACAGGACGGGTTCATACCTCCTTTTCAATGGTCGGTGCTTCAACGGGGCGATTATCATCTTCAGATCCTAATCTGCAGAATATCCCTATCCGTACCCAAGAAGGCCGGCAAATACGGGGTGCCTTTATTGCGCGGCCGGGCTGTAAGCTTATTTCAGCTGATTATAGCCAGATTGAGCTGCGTCTTGTTGCCCATGTTGCTCAGGAAAAAACAATGCTGGAAGCATTCCGTAATGGGGTAGATATTCACGCCCAGACAGCATCAGAAGTCTTCGGGGTTCCCTTGGACCAGATGGATGCAGAAACGCGGCGCCGCTCAAAAGCGATTAATTTTGGTATTGTTTATGGTATCTCAGCTTTTGGGCTTTCCCGCCAGCTCTCCATCCCTCAGTCAGAAGCGCGCGATTATATTGCAACCTATCTGGACAGGTTCCCTGGTATCCGCACCTATATGAATGATGCGCGCGAATTTGCCCGCGAACATCTTTATGTTGAAACACTGTTTGGGCGGCGTATCCATATTGAACAGATTGGCGCGTCAAATCAGGCGATGCGTGGATTCTCCGAGCGGCAGGCGATTAATGCGCCTATTCAAGGAAGTGCTGCTGATATTATCAAGCGGGCCATGATATGTCTTCCGGCTGAACTTGCAGCCCAAGGGCTGGCAGCTGATATGTTACTTCAGGTGCATGATGAATTGATCTTTGAAGTCCCCGAAGAGCAGGCAGAGCAGTCGGTACAGCTGATAAAATCGGTGATGGAAAATGCAGCCTCTCCTGTGGTGCAGCTCTCCGTGCCGCTTGTTGTTGATGCAGGTATTGCTGATAGCTGGTCTGAAGCCCATTAATCTCTGCCTCAATCCTGCCGCGATCCTGCCATCATTTCTTCGGTCTTTGCAGCTATCAAGGATAGGCCTTAAGATAGTGTTATCTGAACAGCAGTTTGATGGCCCTAGATAAAAGGATGGCCCTAAATAAAAGGATGGTAGGGGATGGCAACACGGCTAGCACTTGTTGATGATGACCAGAATATTCTGACCTCTGTTGCGCTTGCGCTCGAAGCAGAGGGATATGAGGTTGATACCTATTTTGATGGGGAGCAGGCTCTTGCCGGTCTGATGCGCAGGCCCGCTGCCCTGGCAATATTGGATATTAAAATGCCGCGTATGGATGGCACAGAATTATTGGGAAAAATTCGCCAGAAATCTGCCATGCCGGTTATTTTTCTGACCAGTAAGGATGATGAGCTTGATGAAGCACTTGGTCTTTCGCTTGGGGCAGATGACTATATCACCAAGCCGTTTTCCCAGCGGCTTCTTCTGGCACGTATTCGCGCTGTTTTGCGCCGCGCTGGTGGCCAAGCCCCCTTATCGGAAAGCAATGATACCATTGCACAGGGTGACCTGCTGCTGGATCCTGATAGGCATCTTTGTAGCTGGAAGGGCGATGAGGTAAAGCTTACGGTAACAGAGTTCTTGTTGTTGCAGGCATTAGCGTTGCGTCCGGGACATGTGAAAAGCAGAGACCAGTTGATGGATGCTGCCTATGGGGATGATATCTTCTTGGAAGATCGCACCATAGATAGCCATATTAAACGCATCCGCCGAAAATTCCGGGCTCATGATAATCTGTTTGACCGCATTGAGACCTTGTATGGCATCGGCTATAAATATAAGCCAGATGCCTAGTCATTTCTGGTTCAGGCTGAAACGCACAAGGGAAGGAGGCGTAAATAGTGGCTAGTCGGCGGCGATTCTGGCCCTCATTTATTAGCCCGCTTTCTGCGCGTATTCTGGCGATTATGCTCCTGCCGCTGGCGTTGTTTCTGGTTGGGTTATTTTCGGTAGACCAATATCGGGATGTTCTTATCGCAGCAGAATTGGATGCGCTGGAGCGTCAGGGCCGAACGTTAGCGCGCTCGCTTGCGCTTGCCGAAGCAGAAAAAACCCCCTTTGCCCAGCGCCAGCTCTCCAGCCAGACGATGCGCCATCTTCTGCCACTTGTTGGCTATGGCTCTGAGCTTAGGGCGCGGGTTTTTCAGCCGACCGGCACCTTGATGGCAGATACCTTTCAGCGCGGTGCAACCCGTTCGCTTATTCGGATGCAACGCAAACCAGAAATTGCGATGCGGTCTAAGGTGCGTATTGAACTTGTAGAGATGATGAACCGGCTGGCAGCCGCCCTTAGCAATCGCCCGCCCCTTCCGATTGTCAATATCCGCGGCATAAGACGGGCAGAAATGTTGCCAGATATTATGCTGGCGCTGCGCGGCGATACAATACGCAATGTCTGGCGTAATCCGGATAATCAGCTTGTTCTTGCGGTAAGTCTGCCCATCCAAGATTTGCGGGTTGTGCGGGGCAGTCTTTTGCTCACCACAACAGGCGGCGGTATAGAACAGCAAATTGGTGATGTGCAATGGGCATTCATTCAGCTTTTTACGGGTATTCTTGGCATTACAGTTGCGCTTGGTCTGTATCTTTCGCGCTCGATCACACGCCCTATTGTGCAGCTTGCAGCCTCAGCAGACCAGCTCCGGATGACACGCGATACATCGCTTACCCTGCATGGCCTGCCAAATAGAAAAGATGAAATTGGACAGCTATCCCAAGCCCTCTCGGATATGACAGCAGAATTACAAAGGCGTATTGAAGCGACGGCTGGATTTGCAGCAGACGTCGCGCATGAGTTAAAAAATCCTCTTACCTCATTACGGTCTGCTGTTGAGACAGTCTCGCGAATTGACGACCCTGCACAGCAGCGTAAATTGATGGATATTATCCTAGCAGATGTGCAACGCCTTGATAGGCTGATTACCGATATCTCACAAGCAAGCCGGGTGGATGCAGAATTATCTATCCTGCCCGAAGACGCCGAAGATTTTTCGGCTCTTTTGGAAAATTGGGTACAGTTCAGCCGTGACCGTCACCCCCAGATTGATATTAAGCTTGATAAAACAGACAAAGCTGTTTTGGTGCGTCTGCATGCGGGCCGTGTTATTCAGATACTTGATAATCTGCTGGCAAATGCTGTCACATTTAATGCAATAGGCGCTCCGATAGAGATCAGGTTAACCCAGCATCGCGGCATGGCGGTCTTCATAATTCGTGATTTTGGCCCTGGTATCCCTGCTGGAAAACGGGATAAGATTTTTGAGCGGTTTTATACTGAGCGGCCTGCTTCTGAGGGATTTGGAACGCATTCTGGACTAGGTCTGTCAATTTCACGCCAGATAGCAGATGCTCATGGCGGCGCATTAGAAGCTGACTCTCACACAGAGGGCGGCGCTGTCTTTACCCTGACATTACCGGTAGCCGCCTAGCGTAGAAAGTAGCTAAGGCTCTGCGAATAGATTGTCGCATCTGGGCTGATTTGTGCTAAGGGTAGGGTATGACACAAGAAGATGATAATAAGCCATACGCTAACATAGCTGCCTCATTTTCAGACCCAATAATTGAACTTGTTGTTGTGTTTGGCCAATCTGGCGCTGGTCTGTCAACAGCTCTTGATATACTCGAAGATGTTGGCTTTAATTCAGTTGATAACCTGCCGCTTGCTCTTGTGGACCAGCTGGTTTCCTTGTCAGTTGAAACAGAACATAAAAAGCTCGCTATCGGGGTTGATTTACGCACCTCTGGTATCGATGCAGCTGCGATGATCAGGCTTGCCGATAATGTTAAGCAGCGCATTGGCGCGCGGTGCCAGTTTGTGCTTGTTGAAGCCAGCTCAGATGAACTTATCAAACGCTATCAGGCAACCCGGCGCCGGCATCCTCTTCTAACAGACCATAATAATCTTCAGGAAGCGATTGCAACTGATCGTGCTTTCATGCGCGATATTGCCCATATTGCTGATGTTATTATTAATAGCACTGAGATGGCTCCTGCAGGATTTAGAGCAAAGCTACTATCGCGGCTTGGGATGACGCCGGAACAGACTATGACGCTCACCATTATGAGCTTTTCCTACCGGAAGGGGTTGCCCGATACAGCAGATTTCATCTTTGATATGCGATTTATTAATAACCCGCATTGGCAACCCCAGCTTCGGGCAATGACGGGATGCGATAGACAGGTGTTTGACTATGTCTGTGGTGATGAGAGTTTTCTGCCCTTTATGGAACATGTGGCGCAGATGTTTTCGTCTGTTCTTAGCCGGCTTGATGATGAAGGTCGCCCGCATCTTACATTTGGCTTTGGCTGTACTGGCGGCAAGCACCGTTCTGTTAGCGCTGCTGAATGGTT
>DGJU01000003.1:0-8918 GCA_002387605.1 Alphaproteobacteria bacterium UBA4588
TCATGATTTCAAAATGATTCAAAGAAATAATGGTGCGGCCGAGAAGACTCGAACTTCCACGGGTTTTTCCCCACAGCGACCTCAACGCTGCGCGTCTACCAGTTCCGCCACAGCCGCACATTATTTGTGAGGTAAGACAGGTTATGTCACTTCTTTACAGGTTTTTCAAGCGGTCAAATGCCCCCTTTTACCAGACGCCCTAATTTGCTATCACAAGGGACGGATAGTCCGCCCTCACCCTGCCTTTTCCTGCCGCGTCCTTGGGTTCTGAAATGATAGTTAATCAGCCACAAATTCATATACTTCCCGGGCTTACTTCCTATGCTGAGGCGCTTGCCTCTCTTGACACGGTCATGCAGGCGGTAAAGGAAAAAACCAGCCCTGAAGCAATCATGTTGCTAGAACACCCCCCCATTTATACCGGCGGCACCTCTGCGCAGGATAGCGACCTGCTGGCAAATACTGGCATTGAGACCGTTTCAACCGGGCGCGGCGGGCAATGGACATATCATGGACCCGGCCAGCGTATTATCTGGCCGGTCCTTGATTTGACGAAACGAGCGCAGGATGTCCGGCTTTATGTTTATCAGCTCGAAGGCTGGATGATTGATGTGCTGGCAAGCTTTGGCATCGAGGGCCTGCGCCGTGAGGGCCTGCCCGGCATCTGGGTACAACGCCGCGATATTGGCTTATCCGACAGGCTGGACAAGATTGTTGCCATCGGGGTTAGGATTTCCCGCTGGGTTACCAGCCACGGCATGGCGTTCAATCTAGATCCTGAGCTATCTCATTATGATGGGATTGTGCCGTGCGGGGTCACAGATGGCGGTGTCACAAGCCTTGCTGATCTGGGGCTTATTATCAGTCAGGCAGAACTTGATATGGCCATTCAAGATTGTTTTGCGGCACATTTTGGGCCCGATAGCCCCCTTGCTATCAGGTCCTGAGCCCCCCAAAAAAATCATCTTAGAACTGTTCGAGCGTTTCCATGAGCGGGGTTAGTGACTGAAGCGCGCGGTCAGCATCGCTTGCAAGACTATGATAGTCTGCCTCAGCGCCGCCCATGCCTTCAACAACACCTTCGTAATGGACAAGCCCATTGCGCCGGCCCCTCAGCCAATCAAGGCCCTTGCGTTCGGGTGCAGTCAGGAACGATAAGCCACGCCCCCCATCACCCTCATCACCTTCATGCAACGCAACATCAGCAATGGTTGCTGCCAGAATGATTGTGGTGGCATACAGCCCATTATCAGCGGCTGCTAGCATATCATCAAACAAGGTTTGTGCATGGGGGCCAAGGGCAATCTTGCCGCCCAGTGATAATGACCTTAACTGGCGCGCCCCTGTCAAAGGCGGGCCCATATTATTTCGTTTCATCAAGCTCTGCCAATGTAATGATAACATCATCTACATTCAGACTATCACCCTGCGCTGCAGAAATTGAAGATACGATACCCTTCATTTCTGCTTTCAAAACATTTTCCATCTTCATAGCTTCAATGATGGCAACATTCTGCCCTGCTTCAACAATATCACCCTCAGCGACCATCAGACGGGTAAGAAGCCCCGGCATTGGCGCTGCGATAACGGTCGCAGAATGACCTTGCTGCTGCACAGGAAGATGTCTAAGGATGGCGGTTGCGGCTTCTGGATAAAGCGAAATATGCAAACTTTTTGCGCCGAGATGTAACGCATAGTGCCAGCCCTGCCATTCCACCTGAACGGCCATAACGTCACCATCTATCTCTCCATCAAAAATATGGCCTGATTGCGGGAATGCCTGACCCAGATTTCCTGAGATACGAATATCATGGTCATCGCAGGTAACAATATCGCCATGACGGTCAGCATGCCACTGCATCAAATGCGGTGTCCGACCTTCATCATCATCTCGGCAGACAGCAAAGCGCGCATTAGGCTCTTTACCGTGATGGCGCGCAGCAAGCCGGCGGGCATGCAAAGCAACGCCAAGGGCCATTAATTGTTGTGCCTGCTTGTCATCTGGTGCATCTGCAACAAAGGCATCGCCAAATTTCTCAGCAATAAACCCTGTTGTCATATCGCCTTTTCTGAAATCAGCATCACTCAGAATAGCGGCCAGAAACTGCCGGTTGGTTGACACACCAAAAATTTGATACTGGTCAAGCGCCAGGATAAGCCTGTCGATTGCTTCGGGCCGGGTTGGGGCTGTGGCAATCAGCTTGGATATCATGGGGTCGTAAAACATCGAAATAGTGCCGCCTTCACTAATGCCGGCATCAACCCGAATGCCGGGGCCCTGCGGTTCGTGATAGCAGCGCAGCTGGCCGATAGATGGCAGAAAGCCACGCGATGAATCCTCAGCATAAAGACGGGCCTCAATTGACCAGTTTTGCGGGCGCACATCACCTTGGGTAATGGTAAGCGTCTCGCCCGCCGCTATCCGGAGCATCCATTCAACAAGATCCAGCCCGTAGACTTCTTCGGTTACGGGATGTTCAACCTGAAGCCGGGTATTCATTTCAAGGAAATAGAAATCCTGATTAGCCCCAACAATGAACTCAACGGTTCCGGCTGACCGGTAATTTACAGCCCGTGCAAGCATGACTGCCTGCTCGCCCATGGCTTTGCGTGTCTTATCAGAAATAAACGGGCTTGGGGCTTCTTCGATTACCTTTTGATGGCGCCGCTGCACTGAACATTCCCGCTCGCCCAGATAGATAATATTGCCATGCGTATCTGCCAGCACCTGAATTTCAATATGCCGCGGCGATACCACAAATTTTTCAATGAAAACGCGATCATCTCCAAACGCATTTTTTGCTTCTGTCATTGCAGCCCGCATACCATCTGGCAACTCATCAGCAGAGGCAACAACGCGCATCCCCTTGCCGCCGCCGCCAGCAGAGGCTTTTACCATCACCGGATACCCAATATCTGCTGCAGCTGCCAATGCTTCATCTGTGTCAGAAACAGCTCCCTTGGTTCCGGGCACACATGATACCCCCGACCCTTCAGCCAAGGCTTTGGATTCAATTTTGTCACCCATCACTTTAATGGCATGCACGTCCGGGCCGATAAACGCCAGACCAGCCTTTTGCACAGCTTCGACAAATTCCGCATTTTCAGACAAAAATCCATATCCCGGATGGATAGCTTCTGCGCCTGTATCAAGCGCAACATCAATGAGTTTATCTATCCGCAAATAACTATCTGATGAGGCAGGACCACCAATTAGAATGGCTTCATCGGCAAGCCGAACATGCGGTGCATTTGCATCAGCTTCAGAATACACAGCAACAGTCTTGATATTGAGTGCTTTGGCTGTGCGTATCACGCGGCAGGCAATCTCGCCTCTATTGGCAATCAAAATTTTGGAAAACATGGTCTTACCTTTTTTGGTGTGCCTGAACTGATTAAAGTGGCAAATTATCGTGTTTACGCGGCGGATTTTGAAGGTCCTTGGACTGCAGCATCGTCAAGGCTTTTGCAATCCTACGCCGAGAATTACGCGGCATGATGATATCATCAAGATAACCCCGGCTTGCGGCAACAAATGGATTAGCAAATTTCTCGCGATATTCGGCTGTTGCTTCGGCTAGTTTTTCTGGATCATCTGCTGCCTGCCGGAAAATAATCCGCGCCGCACCTTCTGGCCCCATCACAGCAATTTCAGCTGTTGGCCATGCGTAATTCACATCACCGCGCAAATGTTTAGACGCCATAACATCATAAGCGCCGCCATAGGCTTTGCGTGTAATCAGCGTAATCTTTGGCACAGTAGCTTCAGCATAGGCAAATAACAGCTTTGCCCCATGATTGATGATACCGCCCTGCTCCTGCGACATTCCTGGCATAAATCCGGGCACATCAACAAGCGTTACAATCGGTATATTAAACGCATCACAGAACCGCACAAAACGGGCTGCTTTGCGTGAGGCATTAATATCAAGACAACCGGCAAGCACCATCGGCTGATTAGCAACAATACCTACACTCTGGCCATCAATTCGCGCCAAACAACAAATGATATTAGCGGCAAACGCCTGATGAATTTCAAAATATTCACCATCATCAACAATTTCAGCAACCACATGCTTCATATCATAAGGCGTATTGGGGTTGGCTGGGATAATACCGTCAAGGGCTGCTGATGGTCTATCAACCGGATCAAGAGATGGCAATTCTGGTGGTGCCTCGCGGTTAGACAGAGGCAGATAGCTGAATAAGGCCCGCGTGCCGAGCAGCATCTCAAGGTCATTCGCAAACGAGCCATGCGCCACACCCGATGTTTTCGTATGTTGGCTTGCACCGCCAAGCTCTTCAGCCGTCAAATCTTCATGAGTGACAGTTTTTACCACGTCCGGTCCGGTCACAAACATATAGGATGAGCCCTCAACCATGAAAATAAAATCTGTGATAGCAGGAGAATAAACCGCGCCGCCAGCACAAGGGCCCATCACAAGCGATATTTGTGGCACCACGCCAGAGGCAAGAACATTGCGCTGAAATACCTCAGCATATCCGCCAAGCGAGGCAACACCTTCTTGAATGCGCGCACCGCCAGAATCGTTCAAGCCAATAACAGGAACGCCCACTTTCATTGCCTGATCCATGATTTTACATATTTTTGCCGCATGCGTCTCAGAAAGAGAGCCGCCCAACACAGTGAAATCTTGTGAATAGACAAATACCGGCCGACCTTCGATCATGCCATATCCGGTAACCACTCCATCGCCCGGCACCTTGTTTGTTTCCATCCCGAAATCAGTGCAACGATGCTCAACAAACATATCCCATTCTTCGAACGAGTCTTCATCTAACAGCAAAGCAAGGCGCTCGCGTGCTGTCAGCTTGTGCTTTTCATGCTGTTTTGCAATTCGCGCATCACCACCACCTTTACGGGCGCGGGCGCGGCGTTGTTCAAGTTCATCAAGATTGGACTGCATGTTATTTCCTTTGGTTACGCGGGCAGCTTACTTAAAGCATGTCATAACATAGACAAAATGCTTTCTAAATCCTTTAATTCGGAGCGAATATTGGTATGCCGAAGCGCTGCTTCTTCGTCTAAACCCCATTTTTTATTCTGATATAATTCATCCAGAAAGCATAGATCAAACAGGCTGTCGGCTGAAAGCTTGCGTTGAAGGAAGGCATATCCTAGCACGAATGAGCCGCCAAGCGTGATAGCACGGTAACCACAGCCCAATTGCCACCCATTTATGCCTGACACAAGCTCTGCAAGCACATGGCGCACCTTATCTGGCTGATTTACCGGCATCAGCCCCTCGGTGAGGATAAGGCCAACCCCAAGCTCTGTTTCAGCCCACTGGCACCAGCTATCCCAATGCTCTTTCTGATGGGCATAGATATCATCTGTATCTGTGCCAGCGCGGTAGCAGATCACATCAGTGCCGCCATAACGCACTAATTCATCCCGCAATGTGTTTTCTTGTCCATCAACACGGTCAGCAACAGTCACCGCCATCGAAAAGATAGGCATTAAAGACGGGTCAATATCAGTGTCATTATGTCCAGCAGCATCCCATTCATTAGCAACAGCCTCTGCCAAAGCTTGTGAAGGAAGAATGACTTCATGTTTCAGAGGTGAGCGCACAGCTCGCTTATCAAGGAAGACATTGTACCCTGCTGCAGCTTGCTGAACCGAGACTGATTGATAAAAACGTTTCATATTCTGTTCCTGCTTAACCGGTAAGGTGCGTGCTGATGATATCTGGTAATTCGGCAAAATCAGTGAGCACCGCCACGGCGCCGTCTTTACGCAGAATTTCAGGCTTATTATATCCCCAGCTTACCCCGATAAATCCAATGCCAGCATTGCGGGCACATCCTGAATCAGTCAGTGTATCACCCACCAAAACACAATGTGATTTTTCAACGCCCACCAGACGCATCGCCTCGAGCGCCATATCGGCTGCTGGTTTGGGTGCTACTTCATTTGGCGTTACTGTCACATCCAGCAGCGAGACTAGATTATGACGTTGAAGCAGAGAGGTCAGCCCTGCCCGCCCTTTATTTGTTGTTATCCCAACCAGATACCCTGCCTCAGAGAGCGTTTCCAGCACCTCGCGCGCGCCATCATAGAGCGGATCAAGCGGGGCATCACCAGACAGATATTCTTCGGCTGAGAGGCTGCGGTAGCGGGCCGCAAGCTGGACTGATTTTTCGGCATCATTATTTGTATAGAGATGGGCGACATGCTCAACGCCCAGCCCGATATTGGCTCTGACCATTTCAGCTGCCGGTGCTGGCACGCCAATATCTGTGCAGGCGCGGCGCATCTGCCGAATAATGGTTGTTGCGCTATCACATAGCGTGCCATCAAAATCAAAAATAACCAGCGTTAACTCACCATCTACCATACTCTTATTCCTAGCTATTATTTTTTCTTTAGGGAAAAACGCGGCATCTGTTGCGGGATAAAATCTGCCCATGAAAGCATCTGTATCGCGGCGGCAAAATGCGCCGCACAGGCAACGGTAATCGGCGCTGATAATATTGTGCCATCCGGCAGCCGCATAAACTGCGCATGAAGATGAAGTTTTTTGGCAAACCCCTCTACCGGAGAGGCACCATATTTCCCATCACCAAGAATAGGACATCCCAGATGCGCCATATGCACCCGTAGCTGGTGGGTACGCCCTGTGATAGGCTGTAGAGCCATCAGGCTTACCCTGCCGGCCTTCTCGAGCCTTAGATAGCGTGTTTGTGCTGGCTGGCCGGCTGTCTCATCAACAATCATTTTTTCCTGGCCTGCCGCGCCTGCCTTTATCACTGACGCATCACAAACACCGCGCTCGCTTGTATCGCCTGTTACCAGCGCAATATATGATTTTGAAATTTCATGCGTGCGAAACGCCTCGGTAAGCATGCGCGCAGACGGCAATGTTCGCGCTACCAGCACAAGACCGGAGGTATCTTTATCAATCCGGTGGACAAGGCGTGGCCGCGCGTCACCGAACGCTGCGAGCAACAAACCATCAAGGTGCCGCTTGGTTGCTGTGCCGCCCTGCACGGCAAGCCCAGCAGGTTTATTATAGGCTATCCAGTCAGCGGTACGGGCAACTTCCATTTCCTGCAGTAGCTCGCGGGCCAGCTCGGGATTAATCTGAGGGGCCTGCGATGCCACATGCTTTTGAGAGTTTGGCTTATTATCAGGGCGTGGCTGGGATGCCGCAATAAGACGGTCCTGAATAGTGATAAGCTCAGCCTCTATCACACGGTGATTGGATTTAACCTTGCGGCCACCTACCCGGATATCTCCCTGACGCAAGGCCCGCTCAATAATACCTTGGCTGAAATGCGGTAATTGCCGGCGCAAAAACCGGTCAAGGCGACTGCCGTCATCTTCGGGCGTTACGGCTAATTCCATGCCCCACCTCCCAGCACAAGACGCATACCAGCATAGGCCGCCATAAAACCGCCAAGAGACAGAATAACAGACGCACTCACATACAAAAATGCAGATAACAGCTCATCACGCATCCAAAAACCATAACCATCAAGCGCATAGCTTGAAAAGGTTGTGAGCGCGCCCAGAAACCCTATAGCCAAAAACCCTCTCAGCTGCGGCGACATTGTGCCAGAGCTTGCTATCAGAGCTGCAAGACCGCCCATCACGATACAACCAGCGATATTCACAAAGAGTGTGCCAACCCAGCTAGATGCCCCAAAGCGGTCTACGAGCACAGCCCCGATAAGGTAGCGTGTAATGGCTCCAAACGCGCCGCCGGCGCCAACTGACATCAACATGGTAATCATGGCTTCTGACTACCTGATTTCACACCAAATATCCAGCCTTCCAACGCAGCTTCATCTGGCACCTGCCAACACGCCTTATCGGCTGCATGATGCCGGAGCGCGGCTGCCGCAATAAGCGCATCTGCGTCATCAGCATCTGGTCCGCCAAGATGGCTATTATCAAGGAGCGGGGCACTACCATAAAAGCCAAGAGCCTGATTAAGGGCTGGCAGGGCTGCCTGTTGTTGATTCACCGGCCGGATGCCTGCTGCTGCAAAATAATAGCTTGGAAAGATTTCAACCAGCACAAGCGATGCTGTAGGATAGGAGGCATCGCCAAACGGCCAGATATGGGTTGTATCGGCAAGGTGATGTAGCATACGCATTCCCGCAAGCGAGCCAGTACCAACACCGGCAGGACCAACACAATTAAAGGTAGGGCTTGGCGCTTTTACAGCGCGGGCATCCTGTTCTGTGCGTCGCCGCCGCGATGAAAATAACGCGCCCCGCCGCCCACCGTAAGCATTATAATAAGGGCCAAATTCTGCATCATCCCAGATAGCGCCGCCATAAAGATAGGGCTGTTGCAGATTAATCTCATCAATCAGCTGCCATAAGCCGCGCGGGTTATCTGGACTGCCCGTAGCGTTCGGATAATAAGAACCGGTATCATGAAAGGGATGTGCAAACGCAAAATCAATGCCGGCAAGGACTTGTTTTGTTTCTGAGGCATGTTGCAGATAATCCATAACAGCCGGCCGCGACCAGCGCTTCGCGCCACCAGGCGGACTTACCGGCCGGGGCGGTGCATCGCCCCTCTCAGCGGCAAAAACAGAAATGCCCCGATGCATCTCGCCGCGCGCTCCTGACCAGTCGATACCCACAAATAAATCAAACGTCACTGCCCTTCACCGCCAGCAGATTTATCCGCACGGAGCCTATCCCAGTAAGCCAGCCGCTTGGCGATATCACGTTCAAACCCGCGTTCTTTTGGGTGATAATAGCGGGTTCGCGGAACGGTATCGGGAAAACAGTTTTGAGCAGAAAACCCATCAGCTGCATCATGGTCATATTGATAGTCTTTCCCATAATCGAGCGATTTCATTAATTTTGTTGGGGCATTCAGAATATGTTTCGGCGGCATCACCGCGCCTGTTTCGCGCGCATGCAGAAGTGCC
>DGJU01000003.1:9052-9486 GCA_002387605.1 Alphaproteobacteria bacterium UBA4588
GCCGCTACTGCCCGGCCAACAGCAAGCGGGTCTGCCAGCCCGATATCTTCAGAAGCAAACCGCACCAGACGCCGCAGAATATAGCGCGGGTCTTCTCCTGCCAGCATCATCCGCGCCAGCCAGTAAAGCGCTGCATCACAGTCAGACGCGCGCAATGATTTATGAAGCGCCGAAATGAGGTTGAAATGCTCATCTCCTGCCTTGTCATAATTCAGCGCTCGCTGCGATAATATCCGCGCAACCTCGTCTGTGCCTAGCACAGCATCTCCGGCAGCCTCATATAGCCGCTCAACCAGATTGAGGACATATCGCCCATCCCCATCTGCATAGGCAACAACAGCCGCCCGCGCATCGTCTGTTACAGGCAGGTTGCGCTCATAATGGGCCTCAGCGCGGCTCACAAGCTGATGTAAGGCCGCCTCATCAAGGGCGCC
>DGJU01000003.1:9601-10772 GCA_002387605.1 Alphaproteobacteria bacterium UBA4588
TGAATCTCATCAACAAACAAGATTGTCTGGATATTATCATGAGCCCGCGCTTCAGCGGCTGCGAAGACTTTCCGTAATTCACCTACCCCGTCAAATACTGCCGAAATAGCAACAAAAAAAGCATCAGATTCGGCCCCTAAAACGCGGGCAATCGTTGTCTTTCCCGTACCAGGCGGCCCCCATAATACAAGCGAGCCGGATGTGAGCTGTTCCAGACCTGTTGCTGCCAAAGCTGGCTGACCAATGATCTCGTTAAACGCTGCAGGACGCAGAATATCAGCAAGCGGGCGATAGGGACGGTTATTATCAAACATGGGGCGAATTATGCGGCATTTAACTGTTAAGTGCCAGCCCTTCACGCGCAATAAAGAAACGCCGGCAACAAGTGCCGGCGCTTTAAAAACATAAAGATGTTACAGCAGAAATTAGGCTGTTGCTGCCATTGCTTCTGCCGGCTCGCCGCTTTCGCTCACCTGAACCGGACCTGAATCCTGTCCGCGTGCGTCTTCATCACGGTCAACAAGCTCAATAACAGCCATTGGCGCTGCATCACCATAGCGGAAGCCCGCTTTGAGAACGCGGGTATAACCGCCATTACGTTCCTGATAACGCGGTCCAAGCACCTCAAACAGTTTTGCTGTCATGGCCTCATCACGCAGACGGGCAAAAACCAGACGACGTGCATGTAAATCACCACGCTTTCCAAGCGTAATGAGCCGTTCAACAACAGGCTTAAGGTCTTTAGCCTTTGGCAATGTTGTTACAATTTGCTCATGCTTGATAAGCGCCTGTGCCATATTACGGAACATCATATTACGATGCTGTGATGTCCGGTTTAGCTTTCTTCCAGAGGTGCGGTGCCGCATCTTTCGTCTCCATCAATCGCCCTGTTCCACAATGATTGGGGCGTATCATACTTCCTTAACGTTCACTTATAGACGGGCTGACCTTAAAAAGGCTCATCCATCCGCTTGACCAGCTCCTCGATATTCTCAGGTGGCCAGCTTTCAATATCCATGCCGAGTTCAAGATTCATGACCTTCAGCACTTCTTTAATTTCGTTCAGCGACTTCCGCCCAAAATTAGGCGTCCGCAGCATTTCTGATTCTGTCTTCTGAACCAAATCACCAATATAGACGATATTGTCGTTCTTCAGGCAGTTTGCAGACCG
>DGJU01000003.1:10885-19853 GCA_002387605.1 Alphaproteobacteria bacterium UBA4588
TGGTCCTGCAAAATACGAGCTGAATAAGCAACTGCATCTTCAGGTGTCACAGACCCATCTGTTTCAATTGTCAGCAGCAAACGGTCATAGTCAGTAATCTGACCAACACGTTCATTCTCAACCTTGTACGCAACCTGACGAATGGGGCTGAAAATCGCATCAACAGGAATAAGACCGATTGGCGAATCTTCAGACCGGTTCTGGGATGCCGGCACATAGCCTTTACCAGATTCAACGGTAAGTTCCATCGCAAGTGAGCCGCCCTTATCAAGGTGGCATAACACATGGTCAGGGTTCATAATTTCAACACCGGCACTCTCGCCAATCATGCCAGCTGTAACAACGGTCGGTCCGTCCGCTTGCAGACGAAGACGCTTAGAGCCTTCGCTAGACATAGAGACACAGACGCCTTTAATGTTCAGAACGAGGTCTGTTACGTCTTCACGTACACCAGGAACTGATGAGAATTCATGCACAACGCCCTGAACCTGAATTGAGGTAATGGCAGCACCCTGAAGTGATGACAACAGAACACGACGCATGGAGTTCCCAAGCGTAATACCAAAGCCACGCTCAAGCGGGCCCATAGATACCACAGCCTGACGCGGATTATATTCGGAGGCTTTAATTTCGATTTTTTCAGGCTTCTGTAGTTCTTGCCAGTTCTTTTCAATCATGGCGTCTTTCCTTTAACTAATCCGAATTGTGAATACGCGCTGCAAACGAGCGTCGCCGGTAATACGATCTGATCGAAATCAGACCCGGCGGCGTTTGCGCGGACGGCACCCATTATGCGGTATTGGTGTCACATCGCGGATTGATGTCACTGTAAACCCAACTGACTGGAGAGCACGAAGCGCTGATTCACGACCTGAACCGGGGCCACGGACCTGTACATCAATTGCTTTCACACCATGTTCAGCTGCCTTCTTGCCGGCATCTTCTGCCGCCATCTGGGCTGCAAACGGTGTTGATTTACGCGACCCCTTGAAACCAAGAGTTCCAGAAGATGACCATGCAATAGTATTTCCCTGAACATCAGAGATAGTGATCATCGTGTTATTAAAGGTCGAATTCACATGCGCAATACCGTTAGAGATATTTTTCCGCTCACGACGGCGAACACGCGACTGACTAGGTTGTTTTGCCATTTCTCAGAGACTCCCGCCTGACTATTTCTTCTTACCAGCAATGGCCTTTGCAGGGCCTTTGCGTGTACGAGCATTTGTGTGTGTACGCTGACCACGAACCGGCAGATTACGGCGATGACGAAGCCCCCGCAAACAACCAAGATCTAGATAGCGCTTGATATCCATTGATGTCTTACGACGAAGATCGCCCTCAACGAGGTGATCCTCATCAATAATGTCGCGCAGCTTTGCAAGCTCATCTTCGGTCAGGTCATTCAACCTGCGCTCTTCAGCAATACCGGCTTTCGCACAGATGGACCGCGCACTTGTTGTTCCGATACCATGAATATATGTCAGGGCAATTTCAACCCGCTTCTTGGTCGGGATATTCACACCAGCTATTCGCGCCACTGGTCTCTCCTTTTATGTATCGCCGGAAACAGCTATTCTGTCCGACTTTCTTGTTATCTACTCATCATCCGAGAGATCCGGCTATCTTATGCCAAAAATCCCGCATTATAGGGTTTTACAATGCAACGTCAAGCTGACGCTGAAAGTAAGCTTTCAATCTGTGCAGCTACCTCATCAATAGACTGCATTCCATCAACAACATTCAGCTGACCCTTATCCCGATAATAGGGAAGTACAGGGGCAGTATTCTCGTGATAAACCTTCAAACGTTGCTCTAGCACCTCAGCTGTATCATCAGACCGAGCGCCACCTGTTTCAGCAGCGCGGTTTTCGATACGAGCAAACAAAGCTGCCTCATCAACCTGAATTTCAATCACCTGATCGAGCTGGATATTACCAGCAGCAAACATCACATCAAGCGCTTTGGCTTGTGCAACGGTGCGCGGAAACCCATCTAATATAACACCATTCTTGCAATCATCATCATTCATTCTGTTAGCGATCATCCCGATAATCACATCATCGGAGACCAGCTTGCCCTCATCCATCAGCGACTTAGCCTGAAGTCCGAGCTCGCTTCCCGCAGCGATTGCCGCACGAAGCATATCACCTGTTGAAAGCTGAATAAGGCCATGGGCATCCACAATACGTTGCGCTTGTGTTCCCTTACCTGCGCCTGGAGGTCCAAACAGAATAACATTCATTATCTGCGCCCTTTCAAACGTGACTTCTTAATCAGGCCTTCATACTGATGTGCCAACATATGAGACTGAACCTGACTGACAGTATCCAGCGTAACGGTAACAACAATCAGCAGAGACGTTCCGCCCAGATAGAAAGGCACTGCGTACTGGCTAATCAGAATTTCTGGCAGAATACAAACCGCCGAAAGATAAGCCGCACCAAGAACAGTAAGCCGCGTCAAAATGTAGTCGAGATAATCAGCAGTTGGCTGACCGGGACGAATACCGGGAATATACCCGCCATTTTTCCGCAAATTATCTGCCGTGTCTTCAGGATTAAACACAATGGCTGTGTAGAAGAAGGCAAAGAACACAATCAGGCCAATATAGATCGCCAAATAAAGCGGCTGTCCGCGCCCCAACAGAGCGTTGAGCGTAACGAGCCAGTCAGCGCCGCCAGATTGCCCCCCTGTCAGATTAATAATCGACACAGGCATCAAAAGAAGCGATGAGGCAAAAATCGGCGGAATAACACCCGGTACATTGATTTTCAGAGGCAGATACTGTGCATCGCCGCCAAATACCTTATTACCGTGCTGACGCTTCGGGTACTGAATAAGAATTCTTCGCACCGAGCGCTCAATAAAGACGATGAAGGCAATGACAGCGATTGCCATCACAAACACGCCCACAATCAGACCAGCTGATAATGCGCCTGTGCGCCCAAGCTCGAGCGTACCAATAAGCGCTGATGGCACCTCAGCTACAATACCGCTGAAGATAATCAAAGAAATACCATTACCAATGCCGCGGCTTGTGATTTGCTCACCCAGCCACATCAGGAATAACGTGCCGCCGACAAGTGTTACCACAGTCGTAAGACGGAAGAACATGCCAGGGTCTGCAACAATATTACCAGCTGACTCAAGCGCAACAGCGATACCAAATCCTTGGAAGGTCGCCAAAAGAACTGTTAGATAACGGGTATATTGATTAATCTGTTTACGCCCGGCTTCACCATCCTTTTTCATCGTTTCCAGTGATGGCACAATGGCTGTCATCAACTGCATGATAATGGAGGCCGTAATGTAGGGCATAATATTCAGAGCAAAAATGGTCATCCGCCCAAGCGCACCGCCTGAGAACATGTCAAACATCCCAAGGATGCCGGAGGATTGCTGACCAAAAACGTCTGATAATGCAACAGGGTCAATGCCCGGCAATGGGATAAATGTTCCCAGCCGATAGACAATCAATGCGCCAAGCGTAAACAACAGACGATTACGAAGTTCGTCTGCTTTCGCTAATGCGCCAAGGCTCATGCCCGGATTTGCCTGTGGTGACTGTGCCATCTAATTCCTTACCTTCGCCTGAGCACGCCTTAGGCGTCGCTTTCAGCCTGAGTTTCAACTGGTGCAGTCAATACAAGTGAGCCACCCGCAGCTTCAACACCCGCAGCAGCGGCTTTTGATGCGCCAACAGCGTGAATTTCAATCTTTGTTTTTAGCACGCCGTTACCCAATACCCGAATACCGTCACGCGTTTTAGTGATAACACCCGCTCCAAGAAGAGCTGCTGCATCTACCGGCTTGGAAGCATCAAGTTTGCCAGCATCAATCGCTACCTGCAAACGCCCCAAATTAACTTCAACATAATTCTTGCGGAAAATGTTGTTGAAGCCCCGCTTTGGCAGGCGTCTGTGAATCGGCATCTGACCGCCCTCAAAGCCATTGATAGACACACCTGAACGCGCTTTCTGACCCTTGTGACCGGAACCCGATGTCTTACCACGACCTGAACCAACGCCGCGACCTACACGCTTAGAATTGCGGGTTGCACCGTCATTTTCGCGAATTGTGTTGAGCTTCATTTCTAACCCCTGCGTCATAAATGGACGTCTGTATCGTAAGCTATTCCTAAAAAATTAGGAGGCTTCTTCGACACGCACCAAATGTTTAACCTTGTTTATCATGCCGCGAACTGAAGGTGTATCTTCTAGCTCACGTTTACGACCGATTTTATTCAAACCCAGACCAACAAGTGTCTGGCGTTGTGATGCTTCACGTCCAATAGGACTGCCAGTCTGAATAACGGTTACTGTCTTCTTAGACATGATTTAAATCCTTCACTTATGAGCCTTGAGCCTTTTGTCCCTAGGACGCGACTGACTGCTCGGCTGTCTTTCCCAGAATATCTGCAACCTTGCGGCCCCGCTTAGATGCCACAGAGCGTGGCGCCTGGATAAGCTTGAGCGCAACGAATGTTGCCTTAATCATATTATGAGGGTTTGATGTGCCAATTGATTTTGCCACGATGTCCTGAATACCAAGAGCTTCGAACACTGCACGCATCGGACCACCAGCAATAATACCAGTACCAGAAGGCGCTGAGCGAAGCTGAACATGGCCAGCACCGTAACGGCCAACAATATCATGATGAAGTGTACGGCCATCACGCATCGGGATGCGCACCATATCACGCTTGGCGTTTTCAGTTGCCTTACGAATGGCTTCAGGCACTTCTTTTGCCTTGCCTGTTCCGAAGCCCACCCGGCCCTTGCCGTCACCGACAACAACCAATGCAGCAAACCCAAACCGGCGTCCACCCTTAACAACCTTAGCAACACGGTTGATACCAACAAGCTTTTCAATCAGCTCCGGCTCATCCCTGTTTGACTGTTTATCAGATCTATCATTATTGCGTGCCATTGCTCGCTCTCCTTAAAACTCAAGACCGGCTTCGCGCGCAGCATCTGCCAGCGCTTTTACCCGACCATGAAACACAAACCCGCCTCTATCAAAGACAACGTTCTTTACGCCCTTTTCAGCTGCTCTTTCAGCAACCTTCTTACCGATGATAGCTGCTGCACTCACATCCGCGCCTGTCTTCCCTGCTGAGCGGAAATCGCTCTCCAGAGTTGAGGCAAATGCCAGAGTAAGGCCTGCTTTATCATCGATAATCTGAGCATAAATATGCCGAGACGAACGGTGGATGGACAGACGAGGCTGACCATGTGACTTTTTACGAAGCGCTGTGCGGTTCCGCGTACGGCGTCTTTCGAATTTTTCGCGTGAGCTAAACATTCAGAACCATCCTTATTTCTTCTTGCCTTCTTTGCGGACAATATACTCTTCAGCATATTTGACACCCTTGCCTTTGAAAGGCTCAGGGGGACGCTTTGCCCGAACTTCTGAGGCGAACTGCCCAAGAAGCTGCTTATCAGCACCAGAAATTTCAATTTTTGTATTGTTATCAACCGTGACAGAAATGCCAGCCGGAATATCCATAACAACAGGATGGCTGTAACCAAGGTTCAACTGCAATTTGCTACCCTGCATTTGAGCACGATAACCAACGCCGTTAATCTCAAGACGCCGCACAAAACCCGTGGACACACCTGCAACCAAATTAAAGATATTGGCACGTACGGTCCCCCACAGGGCCCGTCCAACCGTATCTTTTTTATTCGGCTTAACAACAATTATGTTGTCTGCAATCTCAATGCTCACACCTGACGGTATAGACATGTTCAATTCACCCTTGCTTCCCTTAGCAGAAAGCTCATTTCCCTGATGACTCAGAGTAACGCCGTCCGGCACTTTTACAGGGCTATTACCAATTCGTGACATCGTCGCCCCTCCTTAAAATACCTGACAAAGAACTTCGCCGCCAACATTCGCTACACGTGCTTCATTATCAGAAAGCACACCGCGCGGTGTTGACAGGATAGCTATACCAAGGCCGTTATAGACCCGTTTTAAATCATTGATGCCGGAATAAACGCGGCGACCAGGTGTAGATACACGCTTGATTTCTGAAATCACAGGCGAACCTTCATGATATTTCAGCTCAATTTTTAGCTCGGAAATACCAGTCCGCACTTCAACCGCAGAATAATCGCGAATGTAACCTTCACGCTTCAGTACTTCGAGTACATTAGCGCGTAGACGCGATGACGGGGCTGACACAATAGCTTTACGTGCAGATTGTCCGTTACGGATACGTGTAATCATATCACCGAGAGGATCACTCATAGACATTGCAATCTCTCCTTCTTACCAGCTTGACTTGACCACACCGGGAGCCTGGCCAAATGAGGCTAGATCCCGCAATGCGATACGTGACATTTTAAGATGACGATAATAGCCGCGTGGGCGACCTGTTATCATACAGCGATTACGAACACGGCACCGTGAAGTGTCGCGCGGTAATTCCGCTAATTTCAATGAAGCAGCAAATCTTTCTTCCAAAGGAAGAGACTTATTGCGAATAATCGCACGCAATGCATCACGCTTTGGGCTGCCTGCGGCAACCTTGCGAATACGGCGGTTATTTTTTTCAACAGCACTTTTCTTTGCCATGGTCTAAAATCCTTTCCGGAACTTAAGCGTTTGCAAAGGGAAACTGAAAGCCGCGTAATAATTCGCGTGCTTCGTCATCCGACTTTGCTGTTGTTACGACGATGATATCCATACCCCGAACTTCATCGACCTTGTCATATTCAATTTCTGGGAACACAATCTGTTCTTTGATGCCCATGGCGTAATTACCATTGCCATCAAAGCTTTTTGCGTTCAGCCCGCGAAAGTCACGTACTCGAGGTAGCGCCATAGTCACAAGGCGGTCCAGAAATTCATACATACGCACATTACGTAATGTAACCTTACAGCCGATCGCCATTTCTTCGCGCAGTTTAAAAGCAGCGTTTGCTTTTTTCGCCCGCGTTACAATCGGCTTCTGACCAGAAATCTTTGTCATGTCTGACACAGCAAACTCAATCTTCTTTGAGTCACGCACGGCAGAACCGACACCCATATTAATAATGACTTTCTCAACCCGTGGGACCTCAAGTACATTGCTGTACCCAAACTTTTCCACGAGCGCTGGGCGAACAGCCGTCACATAATGTTCTTCAAGACGCGTCTTCATCTCAGCTTCCTCAATCTACTTACGCAATGGCTTTGCCGGACTTTTTGGCAATACGTTCTTTCTTGCCATCAGTCACAGTATAACCAATACGGGTTGCTGACCCTGATTCAGGGTCGATATGGGCCACGTTCGAAATATGAATCGGGGCTTCAAATTGCTCAATACCACCAGGGTTAGTCTGAGTAGCACGACGATGGCGTTTCACCATATTCACGCCCTGCACCTTCAGCTTAGAGGCTGCCGGAATAACTTCCAGAACTTCACCTGTGCGGCCTTTATCACGACCAGTTGTCACAATGACATTGTCGCCTTTTTTAATTTTGAACTTCTGTGACATTTACAGAACCTCCGGTGCCAGAGACACAATCTTCATAAAGCTGCGCGAACGAAGTTCACGGGTCACTGGGCCAAAGATACGGGTACCGATTGGCTCATTCTGCTTATTCAGCAGGACAGCAGCATTTTTATCGAAACGAATGGCTGTGCCATCATTCCGGCGAATTTCCTTGGCAGTGCGCACGATAACCGCACGATACACATCACCTTTTTTTACCTTACCGCGCGGGATAGCTTCCTTAACAGAAACAACGATAACATCGCCCACTCCAGCAATTTTGCGGCCGGTACCGCCAAGTACCTTGATACACTGAACCCGGCGTGCGCCTGAGTTGTCAGCTACTTCAAGGTTTGTCTGCATCTGAATCATAATGCCGTCCCCTTAACTCTTGGCCGCGTCGTCGAATACAACCTCAAAACTCTTACTCTTAGAGATTGGTACGCATTCACGAATTTTCACAATATCGCCGGCTTTTGCCCGGTTATCTGCATCATGTGCTGCAAACTTCTTCGATGTTGTAATGAACTTCTTATAGACAGGATGCATGATGCGGCGTTCAACGCGCACAATGACTGTCTTGTTTGGCTTGTCACTGACAACAGTGCCCTGCATGGTACGCTTTGGCATTGTTACATCCTCTCCTTATTTACCGGCTGCTGCCGCTTTTTCGCCGAGTACCGTTTTGATACGGGCGATTTCGCGACGGACTATCTGTTTGCGTGCCGGATTTTCCAGCTCACCAGATGCAACCTGGAACCGTAGGTTAAACTGTTCTTTTTTCAGTTCAACCAGCTTTGTTTTCAATTCATCCGCGGTGCTGGCGCGGAATGATTCAGCTTTGACCTTCGCCATAATCCAGCTCCCCTTCTTAATCTGTGTCGCCGAGACGGCGAACAATCTTTGTCTCGATTGGCAGTTTAGCAGCTGCCAGTTTAAACGCTTCTTGAGCAAGGTCCCATGAAACACCATCAAGTTCGAACATGATGCGACCAGGGGCAACACGCGCCACCCAGAATTCTGGTGCGCCCTTACCTTTACCCATCCGGACCTCAGCAGGCTTAGATGATACAGGCAAATCTGGAAACACTCTGATCCAGAGCCGGCCTGTACGACGCAGGTGGCGCGTAATTGCACGACGGGCTGCCTCAATCTGACGAGCCGTAATACGCTCCGGTGACATTGCCTTCAGGCCGTAAGACCCAAAATTAAGGCTTGTGCCACCTTTGGCATTACCATGAATACGACCCTTATGGGCTTTTCTAAATTTGGTGCGCTTTGGCGATAGCATAATTGTCTCCTACGCCTTAACCGTTATTACCGCGCGAAGAAGGACCTGACTGTTGTTCAGCCAGACGCTTATCCTGCGCCATGGGGTCGTGGCCGATAACTTCGCCCTTAAACACCCACACTTTAATGCCAATATTGCCGTATGTTGTTGCGGCAGTAGCTTCGCCGTAATCAACTTCAGCACGCAGTGT
>DGJU01000023.1:0-21097 GCA_002387605.1 Alphaproteobacteria bacterium UBA4588
CCAATAAAGCCAAATTCCTCACCGATCATCGTAAAGACGAAATCAGTTTGTTTTTCAGGCAGGTAATTGAGCTGGCTCTGTGAGCCCATCAGAAACCCTTTCCCAAATAAACCACCCGAGCCAAGAGCAATTTTGGATTGAGCAATCTGATACCCTGCCCCAAGCTGGTCAGCATCCGGGTTAAGAAAGGTCATCACCCGCGCTTTTTGATAATCATAAAGTTGCGACCATAAAACAGGCAGGCTGGCAAGACCGGCAATCACTGCACCGAAAATATAACGCCGCGGAACACCCGCAGCAAAAATTACTGTAAGGCCGCCCGCAAGAAGCATCAAAGATGTGCCAAGGTCAGGCTGAATAAGAACGAGGCCAAACGGCACGCCCACCAGTGCAATGGCAGGGATATAAACAACAAATTCCTGCAATTGTTCGGGCGTCTGCTCGGATAAATATCGTGCCAGAGCCAGAATAACTGCAAGCTTTGCTGGCTCGGACGGCTGAAAATTAAACCCCGCAATGGCAATCCAGCGCGTTGCCCCTGTTCCAAAACCAATTAACTGCAGAATAATCAGGAAACATAGCGCCCCCAATAGGCCTATATAGGACCATTTGAAAAGCCACCTTGCGGGAAGAAATGTCATCACAGCAATAATCACCGCGCCCATTGCAGCGCGGATAAGATGCTGTTCTGCCCAAGGCGACCATGACCCTTGTGACGCAGAATAAAGCGCAGAAGACCCAACAAAAACCAGTGCTAATGTGGCAAGCAGAAGCATCCAAGGCAGGCGTAACATAAACCGGAGGACACCTATCATGCGACATCCTGCTTTAACACATAGCTCATAATATCCTTAGCAATTGGCGCTGCCATGGACGAACCACTTCCCCCATGTTCAACAACAACTGAAATAGCATAGCGTGGTGTTTCAAACGGAGCATAGCCAACGAAAAGAGCATGATCCCTCTCCTTCCATGGACGGTCAATATTATCAACGATACCCTTTTCACGCTGTTCTTTGGAAATACGTTTCACCTGTACCGTGCCTGTTTTACCCGCCATGCCATCACCTTTGATATCATGTCTGCGCGCTGTCCCGCGTGACCCGCTAGTGACAGCCCGCATCCCCTTTTGTAAGACACGAATAATTGCAGGACTTATTTCAAGCGGTGCAAATTCAACCGGTTTGTCATCGGACTGAAGCCGCGGTGTTACGGCATATTTTCCATTAGCAATACGCGCTGTCATAACAGCTAGTTGCAATGGTGTTGTCAGAACAAATCCCTGACCAATGCCTGCAATAACCGTCTCACCCGGCGTCCAAACAGCACCTCTACTGTCCAATTTCCAGCTACGTTTGGGAATGATACCTTGTTTTTCTCCGGGAAGGTCAATGCCTGTTACATCCCCCAGACCCAGCCGGAGAGCCATATTATGAATACGGTCAATACCGGTCTTAAGCGCAATCTGATAAAAATAGACATCACAGGACTGCTCTAATGCCTGCACAACATCAATTGTGCCATGTCCACGTTTGTTCCAGCAATGGAATGTCGTGTCACCGAAATCAAACCCTCCGGTACATTCATAGCGTGTTTTCGTCGAAATCACGCCCGCTTCTAAAGCAGCAGCAACAACAACCATTTTAAAGGTTGAACCCGGCGCATAGAGACCAGATATCACCCTATTCAGTAGCGGTGTTCGTGGATGCTCATTCAACCGTTTCCAGTCACGAACACTCAACGGATTGGAGAAAAGATTTGGATCAAACCCCGGGTTTGACACCATGACGCGCACATCGCCATTATTTACATCCATTACAACAATTGCACCTGATTCTGGAGGAACAAGACGACCATTACCATCCTTTAGTACAAGATTATCACCTGTTGAAACATGAGCGCGTAATTCATCATTCTGCATTAACGCAGCCTGAACTGAGTTATGCTCAAGAGGCATGGTCTCAGAAATTCCGCGCCGAAGCCGTTCAGCTGCAAAAAACTGTGCCCCGACATCAACCGACAATGTCACATCATTGCCAGCTTGTTCCTGCTTATCTCTTAATACTCTTACCGGTTTACCGCGTGCATTAACCTCAACCCGTTCAACTCCGGATAAGCCGCGTAAATTTGTTTCCAACATCCTCTCAATCCCTGTTCGTCCGATACGCGAACTAGGCAGAAAACGTAATTCTGAATTGTTTTCGACATCACGTTCATTGGCAGGTGATACATAGCCCGTCAGATGGGATGTAAGCCAGCCTTGGGGATAAATCCGTCTGAATGATTTCTGAAAAGAAACACCTTCAAGAACCGGAGACAGGATGGCAAGCCGGGCAAGCTCTCTTTGCGACAAATTAGACCTTATCGTAACTTCAAGAAAATCTGGCTGACGCGAAATCGTTTTTTTCGCTCTTTTAATATCGATTGGCCTAAGCGGCACAATCTGGCCAATATGAGTTAATAATTGGTCTAAATCATCAACCCGAGACGGCACCACCAGAAGCTCGAATATCTCAGAATTTCCCGCAAGCAACCGGCCTTGCGCGTCAAACAGCCTGCCACGCGGTGCCTGCACTAGACGCTGGTCAAACTGGTTTCTATCGGAAAGTCGTTTATAGGAGGCATTCTGCGAAATCTGCAAATCATAGAGCCGGGCGACCAGAACACCGCCAAGCAGAGCCTGCCCGAGCCCAAGCATGAGCGCCCGGCGGGACATAATGCCTGATAATTCTTTTTGTTCTTTACGTTTTTTTTTCATCGCTCGTCTTCCTACCGCTGAAAACCAAACAAGCGTTGAGCAGAGTTACTGACCGAAACGAGCACCACATATACAACAGGAAATAGCAGAATTGTCATCCCTGTCTGATTGGCAATAGCCGCTAAATCAGGAACATTAAAAAAGAACCCAAGATACACAACCAAGCGGAAGGCAGACACAAGCAGGCACATCGTTGAGAAACTGGCCCAGACTTCTAAAAAATCAGAATGCGTCAACTGCTGCGAACGTGATGTCGTGATAACAGCGATAAGAAGCATAGCGGTTGTTTTCACACCTAATGGGTCAGAACAGACGATTTCTGAGAGGATACCCATCAGAAAAACAGCCATAAGGGGCAGCATTGCAGGATTTATCATCCGCAGATAGAATATAAAGGAAAGGCTGATAAGCGGAACAGATGTATAAAAGACAGCCCATTGCGAAAGGGATGCTTCAAAAAGAACCAGCAACATACCGGCAACGCAAATCAAAAACTGAAACGGCAGAGGGGACTGCAGGTCAGCAGGTCTTTCTAACGGGCCCTTGCTCATCATTTCAGGACATCCTTTGAGCTGAACCCTTTCAGGACCCTGCCATCATTTATTTCTGGCAATGGCGTAAAAAATTTATCGAATGCTGTTACTGACGGTGCTTCCTGCCCCTCAGGGCGCACTAGAATTGAAACAAATGAGACAGACCGTAAATCAACCACGGGTTCCAAGAAAAATTGCCGCCCGTTGCGGCGCACAACCCGGCCAACGGGTAGGCCTGCGGGTAGAATTTCGCCATGTCCTGACGTCAGAGCCAATTCATTTTCTTTTGGTTCTGCTTCCAGAGGCAGGAAGCTAAGCTCAAGCTGCCCCCTATTCTGCCCAATCGCAAGACCGGGCCAGCTTGAGGAGCTGAGGAGAACAGGAATACGCGAATTAACATCGCTAATCAGAAGAACCCATGATTCATTTTTGCCCGCATCAATAATATACCCAACAAGCCCATCAGCAGTTACGACAGGGTCACCGACTTGAACGAGTTTGTTCGGGCCATGCAAAACAAGCATAGCATGCGAAAAACTACTTCCCGGCGCGGTAATAGAACGTGCCGTGACAGCTTCTCTATCGGGCGGAATAACAGCACCAAGAACAGAGCGAAGCTGGCGGTTTTCACTTTCAAGAATTTCTGCCCGGCGCTGCCACCTCTGAAGCCGACTATTTTCAGCTCTCAGCCTGATAGCTTCTTCCCGCAAGGAGGCAACAGTGCGCACACCTTCAAACATGGTTTCGATGGCGCGGACAGGTGTTGAGATAACATCATAAAGAGGTGCAACCACACCCGACAGGCCTGATTGAGCTGAACGCATGGCAAAAACATCTATCTTGGCAATAAAAATAAGAATGAAGCCAGACAGGATAATAAGCACCTGAGAGATGTTTTTTGACTGACCTTTGCGCGTCGATAAGGCTCGCCCACCTTTCATTTATTATGCTCCGATAAGAACGTGACGCAGCGTCTTCAGCTCTTCAAGGCAACGTCCTGTGCCCATTACCACACAGAAGAGTGGGTCTTCGGCAATTGAAATTGGCAACCCTGTTGCTTCGCGCAAGACAGCATCCATTTCACGCAACATCGCACCGCCACCTGTTAGAACAATACCTTTTTCAACAATATCAGCTGCTAATTCTGGCGGCGCCTGTTCCAGCGCCATTTTAACACCTTCGACAATTTGTTTCAGAGGGTCGGAAATAGCATCTGCAACCTGCGCTTCAGAAATAGAAATTTCCTTTGGCACACCATTGACGAGATCACGTCCCCGCACTTCGATTTTAACACCTGTCGACTTTTCAGGACGGCGCGCAATACCAATTGTTTTTTTAATCCGCTCAGCTGTTGCTTCACCAATAAGCAGATTATGAGTGCGACGCATATAGCCAATAATCGCATCATCAATTTTATCGCCGCCTACCCGCACAGAATGGGCAAAAACAATATTACCCAAGGAGAGAATAGCAACTTCAGTTGTACCGCCGCCAATATCAACGACCATAGAACCTGATGCCTCAGTCACCGGCAGGTCAGCACCAATTGCCGCTGCCATAGGCTCTTCAATAAGGAAAACCCGGCGCGCACCGGCAGCCTCAGCTGATTCCTGAATCGCACGACGCTCCACCGCCGTTGAACCAGACGGCACACAGATGATCATCTGTGGGCTGGCCAGAGAAAACCGGCCATTCACTTTACGGATAAAATGCTTAATCATTTCTTCGGCAACTTCAAAATCAGCGATAACACCATCTGCCATCGGCCGGATAGCTTGAATATTTCCAGGTGTCTTTCCGAGCATGACCTTGGCTTCTTCACCAACAGCAAGAACTTCTGTTTTCCCGCGCACTTGGGCCATGGCTACAACAGAAGGTTCATTCAGAACAATGCCGCGTCCTTTGACATAAACCAACGTGTTGGCAGTCCCTAAATCGATACCGATATCAGCAGACATAAAGCCAAAAATTGAACCGAACATAGAGCGCTTCCACTTCATAAAAATATCTCGACAAGATTATCAGTAGATTTGCACGAATTATGCCATAAAGTAAAGAAGGGCCTGCTAAACACAGGCCCTTCTGAGAGGATTAAAGATAAGACAGAAAACAGACTAGTTTTTATCTTTATCAACCAAGCGATTTGCACCAATCCATGGCATCATGCCGCGTAGCTCTTCACCAACCTTTTCGATTGGGTGAGCTGCATTACGACGGCGTGTTGCCTTGAAGTTTGCCTGACGAACCTTATTTTCGAGCATCCAGTCACGGGTAAAGCGACCAGACTGGATATCTTCGAGAACGCGCTTCATTTCTGCCTTTGTCTCGTCAGTAATGATCCGCGGTCCTGTAACATACTCGCCATACTCTGCTGTATTTGAGATAGAGTAGTTCATATTTGCAATGCCGCCTTCATAGATAAGGTCAACAATCAGCTTCACTTCATGCAAACATTCGAAATAAGCCATTTCTGGTGCATAGCCAGCTTCGGTAAGTGTTTCATAGCCAGCTTTAATAAGCTCAACGATACCACCACACAACACAGCCTGCTCACCAAACAAGTCAGTTTCGCATTCTTCTTGGAAGGTTGTTTCGATAACACCTGAACGGCCACCGCCAACAGCACTTGCATAAGATAAGCCAATATCATGGGCGTTGCCTGATGCGTCCTGATCAACTGCGAGCAGACATGGCACACCGCCGCCCTTCAGATATTCGCCGCGCACTGTATGGCCAGGGCCTTTTGGTGCAATCATCATAACGTCAATATCGCCACGTGGTTCAATCAGGTTGAAATGAACGTTTAGGCCATGCGCAAATGCAATAGCAGCGCCGGGACGGATATTTGTTGCGATTTCGTCAGCATAAATATCTGCCTGCAACTCATCAGGTGTCAACATCATGATAACATCGCCATATGCTGATGCTTCAGCAACATTCATGACTGTGAACCCAGCTGCAGCTGCTTTGGCACGTGATGTTGAATCTTCACGTAAAGCAACAATCACATCCGGCACACCGCTATCTTTCAGGTTTGCTGCATGAGCATGTCCCTGTGAGCCATAGCCTACAATGACAACTTTTTTCGATTTAATCAGCCCAACATCAGCATCCTGATCATAATAAACGCGCATTATTTACTCTCCTTCAGATTCACGCCCCTATCTCGGAGGCATTTCAAGGGCCGCCATCATCACGCCAAAAGGTGCGGGAGATAGCGTTAATCCCAGTTAAAATTCACTGCATTCGGTAATAGCCAATGACGCTCGGAAGGGGAAGAAAAAAATCCAACCAACGCCACCAACCTGAAAAAACTTTTAGCCTACAAGGTCAATATTATTGCCGCGTGTCATCCCGCACACACCTGTGCGTGCAACCTCCGTGTCACCAAGTGAGTTCATCAACTCGATAAAAGCAGTAACTTTAGATGAATTGCCCGTTACCTCAAACACAAAGCTATTCAGACTACTATCAAGGGTGCGGGCACGAAAACTATCTGCAACACGAAGCGATTCAACCCGCTTATCGCCAACGCAGACAATTTTAACCAACGCTAATTCGCGCTCTACATGCGCAGGTCCCACAGTCAGGTCCTGAACAGAATGGGTGGGCACAAGCTTATCGAGCAATTGCTTTATCTGCTCTATCACCATTGGGGTTCCGCTGGTCACCACCGAAATCCGTGATAGCTGACGGGCTGTATCAACTTCCGACACTGTCAGGCTTTCAATATTATAACCACGCCCCGAAAATAGCCCTACGACGCGCGCCAAAACGCCCGGTTCATTATCAACAAGCACCGATAACGTATGGCGTTCTGTCTGGGTAGTATCAAGCATTGCCGTCTCCTCACATCCAAAGGACGATTAAATAACCAGTTCTTAGACTAGCACTTTTCCTTCTTCGGAGATGGACTTATTTGCCTCATCTTCGGGTCCCAATATCATTTCATGATGCGCTGCACCTGACGGGATCATCGGGAAACAGTTTTCTTCTTTTTCCACTCTGATATCTGCAATGACCGGACCATCAGTTGCAAGCATTTCTGCAATCACATCATCTAAGTCATCTGCCGCAGACGCCCGCAACCCCTTCATACCAAAGGTATCTGCAAGCTTTACAAAATCGGGAAGTGATGATGAATAGCTCTCAGAATAGCGCTTGCCATGAACAAGTTCCTGCCACTGGCGCACCATCCCCATCCATTCATTATTCAGGATGAATATCTTCACCGGCAGATTATATTGCGCGATTGTTGATAGCTCTTGCATATTCATCAAGAACGATGCTTCACCAGAAATATCAATAACTGTTGCCTCTGGATGAGCGACCTGAACACCAACAGCAGCTGGCAGGCCATAACCCATCGTTCCCAGCCCACCTGATGTCATCCAGCGATTTGGCTTATGAAAACCAAAATACTGAGCTGCCCACATTTGATGTTGGCCTACTTCGGTTGTGACATAGACATCCCTGTCCATCGTCATTTCATAGAGGCGCTGAATAGATTTCTGCGGCTTGATAACGGGACCGGCTTGCTCAAACGCAAGGCAGTCGCGTGAGCGCCAACCTTCGATTTGTTCCCACCAGCGCGCCATTGCCTTATCATTTGGACGAAAAGACTGTGCTTCCATCTCAGCCAGCAACGCCTCAAGGGTCTCCCCAACATCGCCAATAATACCCAAATCGACATTCACAACTTTATTGATGGATGAGGGGTCAATATCAGCATGGACTTTTTTCGAAAACGGCGCGAATTCTGATAATCTGCCAGTAACACGATCATCAAACCGGGCACCAAGATTCAACATAAAGTCACAATTATGCATGGTAAGGTTTGCTTGATATGTGCCGTGCATCCCCAGCATACCCAGAAAATGCCTATCATCAGCAGGCAACGCGCCAAGCCCCATAAGTGTGAGGGTTGTTGGCCAGCCTGTCTTACCCACAAGCCTGTGCAAGGCATCAGACGCATGCGGTCCTGAGTTAATCAGCCCGCCACCGCCATAAATAACAGGCTTTTTCGCCTGCTTCATCATTTTAACAGCTTCCTTAATCACCGCTTTATCCGGCGATGTTACAGGCTTATATCGCTGAACGGCTGGTGCAGCACTCTTATGTTCGACATAAGGCGCATCCAGCATCTGAATATCTTTGGGTAAGTCGAGCACAACCGGACCAGGGCGGCCAGAACGCGCCACATGGAAGGCTTCTTCGATATTTGCCTGAAGCCGGTCACTCTTTTTGACCAAATAATTATATTTTGTACAAGGACGGGTAATCCCAGAGGTATCAGCTTCCTGAAATGCGTCTGTTCCGATCAGATGACTAGGTACCTGCCCTGTCAGACAGACAATTGGCACTGAATCCATCAGCGCATCAGTCAGCCCCGTGACAGCATTTGTTGCCCCCGGGCCAGAAGTAACCAGAACAACACCGACCTTACCGGTTGAGCGCGCATAGCCTTCAGCGGCATGAACAGCGGCCTGTTCATGGCGCACCAAAATATGGCGGATACTATTATTCTTGAACAACGCATCATAAATCGGCAGGACCGCACCACCAGGGTAGCCAAAAATAACATCAACGCCTTCAGCTTCCATTACTTTCAGGATCACTTCGGCGCCGGGCATCATCGCTGCTGTTTGTGTCTTGCTCATGTCAAACTAGCCTTTAGTTTTAGGGTTACGCTATGTCTCGATTGGGTTTCGCAGCAGTCATATAAAACCGGGAACTACGTGAAAACGTCAGCGCCACGCCGCACAAACCCTATGAAAAGGAAGTTTGATATAGCATGTAAAAAGACAGAGTGTCAAGATCAAAGAAAAATTTTAGGAAAGATTTTTTTACATAAACTTTTTGAATAGTATTCATTTAGAGTAATTTTTGAAATAAAATTATTCCTTATCCAGGTCATTTGACGTTTTGCGTAATGACGAGAATCGCGTTTTGCCTGCATAATAGCGTCATCTTTGCTGAGCGCTCCAGACAGAAAATCTGCAATTTGTGATACGCCAAGCGCTTTCATGACGGGCAGACCGGGGTCAAGGTTTCGTGCTATCAGATGTTCAACTTCACCAACTGCACCATTATCAAACATCATATCAAACCGGCGTTCAATATTGGCATAGACAGCATCGCGTGGCGGGGTGAGCGCAATGGTATAGCCTGTCCCGTTAATATAGCCTTCAAGCGGTTGTTGTTGCCACCAGCTTAGCGGCGTTTTGGTATGGGTATAGACTTCCATGCCGCGAATAAGGCGCTGCGTATCACCCGGGGCCAGCCGTTCTGCCAAGCGCGGGTCTATCGTGGCAAGTTCGGCATGAAACCGTTGCCCCCCAAGCGCGCTATGCATTTCGGTTATCTCGCGGCGGACCTCATCTGGAACGTCTGGGATTGAAGAAATCCCGTTCAGGCTGGCATTCAAATACATGCCCGTACCGCCAACAAGAATGGGAATTTTACCAGCGGCGCGCGCATCATTAACAGCTGCCTTTGCATGCGCCAACCAGAGACCAACCGAACATCTGGTTGCGCCATCCAGAACGCCATAGAGTGCATGTGGTGCGGCGGCCAATGCCGCTTCATCAGGGCGTGCACTCAACAGATCAAGATCGCGGTAGAGCTGCAAGGCATCTGCATTGATAATGACACCATCAACCTGCTGAGCTATATCAAGGCACAGGGATGATTTTCCGCTTGCTGTTGGACCTGCAACAACAAGAAAGCCGTCTGATCTGTCGATGGGAAGCTGGTCGGCTGACATAACGGCACGTCCTTCGCGCAATAAAGCAGTGAATTCTGTAATGAATTCTGGAGTGAATAGTAGCAGAATAAGGCCTATCATTGATGGCGGGATGATGTCTAGTTCACCAGCCCGCTTATAATATGAGCAAGAAAAACAAAAATTATATGATTAGACTTAGTGAAGAATTCAAAAAAAAGGGAATAAGAGTTTAGACATGGCATCTACAACATATCTTTTCACATCAAGCATGGTGCATCACGCAGACATGATGACTGCGATGAGCCGCTTGTCGGACCAATTTCAGCTCACAGCGCCCCACTTCCAGAGTAAGCAGAGTGATATCTGTCAGGCAGCACGCGCGTACGCTGAGAGCCAGCTTGAGTTAGGGCTTTTGCGGCAGGCAGCAGCAGAGCTGTCTTTAGATGCAAATGAATTAACCATGACAAATACGCCCAAAGCGTTATTGATGGCCGATATGGATGCCACCATTATCCGCGGCGAGTCGCTTGATGAGCTCGCAACATTAGCAGGGATAGGACCAGAAATTGCCCAGATAACAGCGCGCGCAATGGCAGGTGAACTTGATTTTGAAGCAGCCCTTACGGCCCGCCTATCCTTGCTTGCAGGAGAAGAAGCAGGCCTGCTTGATAAGGTTATCGAAAATACCGTTATCACAAATGGGGCGGCCACCTTATTGGCAACAATGCGTGGCCAAGGTCACCATGCCTATCTTGTGTCGGGTGGCTTTACCTTTCTGACAAATCATGTAGCAGCTAAGCTTGGGTTTTCAGGACATTATGCGAATGAAATTGAAATCAAAAATGGCCTGCTTTCAGGTGGTTTTCTGCCGCCCTTGCTCGATAAATCGGCAAAAGCGCGCATCCTTGCCGAGCTATGCAGTCAGCATGATATAACATCCCAAGATGTTATTGCTGTCGGGGATGGCGCGAATGATATGGCAATGCTTACAGCCGCCGGACTTGGCATAGCCTTTGAAGGCAAACCTGCATTGAGAGCGCAAATTTCAGACCAGCTATCCTTTAGTGACCTTTCAGCCCTGCTCTATCTTCAATCTTACGACCGTGCAGATTTCATTACGCCTTAATGTCGGGCTGATAAAAAAACAGCCAGCAAGAAAGCTGGCTGTTTTATTTATTGTCTTTGATATGCCGCGCTTACTTGAAGCTGACCTGAACAAAACGAGTTTGCCCATCACTTTCGATCAGCATAAGCACGCCTTTGCGCTCATCTGACTGGGCTGTGTCCAGCACCTTTGCAAAATCAGCAACCGATGTAATGCGGGTCTGGTTTAGACGTCTGATGATATCACCGGGCGCAATCCCCTTCATGGCTGACGGACCACCTTCAGTAGCCTCAGTTACAACAACGACCGTCTCATCTGTCTCAAGTCCAAACCGCTCGGCCAGGGCCGGCGATAACGGCGCGACACTCAGACCAATATCATCAAATGATTGCGCTTCATCTTTTGCTGGTGCAGACGCAAGAACGCCGCTCTTTTCAGCCTTTTCAAGCTCACCAAGTGTAATATCCAGCGTCACCTTATCGCCATTGCGAATAATGTCGACTGGCACTGTCTTATCAACTGGTGTTTCAGCCACAATCCGCGGCAAGTCACGACTGCGCGTCACAACCTTACCATTGAATGCGGTAATCACATCACCAGCTTCAACACCGCCCTTATCAGCCGGACCACCGTCTGTCACAGACGATACAAGCGCTCCGGCGGCATCATCAAGGCCAAGAGATTCTGCGATATCTTCGGTAACTTCCTGAATAAAGACACCCAACCAGCCCCGACGGGTTCTGCCATATTCCTGCAGCTGGTCAACAACCTTGGTTGCCAGATTTGCTGAAATCGCAAACCCAATACCAACAGACCCACCGGACTGAGAGAAAATTGCTGTATTAATACCAATAACCTCACCTGCCATATTAAATAGTGGACCACCGGAATTACCGCGGTTTATCGAGGCATCAGTTTGAATAAAATCATCATAAGGCCCAGACCCAATGTCACGGCCACGCGCAGACACAATACCTGCTGTTACGGTGCCACCAAGACCAAACGGATTACCGATAGCCATAACCCAGTCACCAACCCGCAACGCATCCGAATCCCCAAAGCTTACGGCTGTTAGCTTGGTTTTGCCGGGGTCAAATTTCAGGACAGCAATATCTGTCTTCTCATCACGGCCAACCAGCGTCGCATCAAAGCTTTCATCATTTGATAAAAACACCGTGATTTGTTCAGCATTCTCAATCACGTGATTATTGGTCACAACAATACCGCTCTCATCAATGATGAAACCTGATCCTAATGACTGCGCTTTGCGTGATTTTCCGCGCTCTTCAAATTCTTTGAAAAAATCTTCAAAAGGCGAACCTTCTGGGAATTGTGGAAGGTCCATACCACGTTTATCGCGAACGATAGTGGTTGTTGAAATATTCACAACAGCAGGTGTCTTCAGCTCTGCTAGCTCAGCAAAACTTACCGGACGCTCGCTGGCAAACGCGGCCTGCTGCAGTACAATGGCAAACATCGCCATAAAGGGGAGCACAAAAAGGATAAGCCTATTTCGCCACACCTGATGGAAATCTGTTTTATGGTTGGAATAAGCCAGAGTATAAATCATGATTTTGTCCTGTAACTTGTTAACCGTTCTGTTGCGGATGCATAAAGGGGTGCAAGAGCATCTTAATGCGCACCCCATCAGATATGGTCATCGTTATAGAGATAGTCAATGTCGGTAATCTGGCGAGAATGCGGCCGGTTTAAGGCCTGCTTCTCGCCAGCTTATTTTTACCCCTAGTTCATTTTTCCGTCTTTATCCTTAAAGTAACGGAAGAAACTAGAATTAGGCGAGAGCACCATTGATGTGCCGGATTCGCCAATAGATTTACGATACGCTTCCATCGAACGATAGAATGAGAAGAATTCCGGGTCTTGGCCAAAGCTATCCGCATAAATTCGAATAGCGTTTGAATCGCCCTGACCGCGTACTTCCTGAGCTTCACGCTTCGCTTCAGCAACAATCACAGTCCGTGTCTTCTCAGCATCTGCCCGAATTTTCTGAGCCTCTTCATCACCTGTTGCGCGAAACTCTTTTGCTTCGCGTTCACGCTCTGATTTCATCCGGTTAAAGATGTTTTGGCTGGTTGATTCAGGATAGTCAGCACGCCGCAAGCGAACATCGATAATTTCAATGCCAAGACTATCAACAGACGCATTCACCTCATCACGGATGGAGCCATTAATATTTTCACGCTCTCCGGTCAGAATAGAGGCAAGTGTTTCACTACCCAGAACCCGGCGAACAGATGAATCGATAATTGATTCAAGACGCGCCCGCGCGCCAAGCTCATTACGCACTGTTTGGAAGAACAATAGTGGGTCTTCAATCCGGTAGCGTGCATACGCATCTATCTGAATACGCTTCTGGTCGGCCAGAATAACTTCCTCAGCATCCTGCGGGATAAGAGACAGCACTCGGCTTTCATAGAAAATGGCATCCTGAATAAAGGGCAATTTAAAGGCAAGCCCCGGATCCTGAATGATCCGCTTTGGTTCACCAAACTGAAGGACAAGAGCCTGCTGTGTCTGATTTACAGTAAAGAATGATGAAAAGATGCCAAACAGGATCAGGCCACCAACGCCAATTATAATATTACGTGTCATGCTCATCTTAATTTCCTCCCGTTCCAGAAGTGCTCCGACCGCCAAGCTCTTTTAGCGGAAGATAAGGGACAACAGATTTACCATCTTCATCAATGATGATTTTTTCGATGTTACCGAATACTTCTTCAATTGTTTCGATATAAATCCGCTCACGGGTCACGTCTTGATTTACCTCATAGGCCTTATAAACTTGGTCAAAGCGAGACGCATCACCCTTTGCCCGGTTTACAACTTCTTCACGATACGCTTCGGCTTCGGCAACCAGACGGGCAGCCTCACCTCTGGCACGCGGCACAATATCATTCCGAAAGGCTTCGGCTTCGTTCTTTAGCCTGTCACGGTCTTGGCGTGCACGCTGAACATCGTTGAAGGAGTCAATAACATCTGCTGGCGGGTCAACAGCGAGAAGCTGAATTTCACGCACCCGCACACCTGTCCGGTACTCATCAAGCAGCTCTTGCAATTTTTGACGAACCGCAACCTGCACATTTTGACGACCTTCGGTCAACACAGTCTGAATATCAGTCTGCCCGATAGTTTCTCGCATGACGGCTTCGGCCGCGACTTTGATTGTCTGGTCAGGGTCTGCAAGATTAAACAGATATGCCCCAGCATCAGCAATACGCCAGAAAACAACAAAGTCGATATCAACAATATTTTCATCACCCGTAATCATCTGGCTTTCATCGGCGACGTCACGGCGCGATGCGCTCCGCCCACCAATATCACGAAAGCCAATTTCCAGCCTGTTATCGCGGGTTACATCTGGTGTCATCACCTGTTCAATCGGAAACGGCAAATGATAATGCAGGCCAGGCGGGGTTGTACGCACCCACTCACCAAACCGCAGGACAACGCCCTGCTGTTGTGGGTTAACGCGGTAAAAACCAGAAACCGCCCAAAAGCCAATCATAATAATCAAGCCAAGGATGATTATCTTTCCAGAACTACCACCGCCCATTTTTCCGCCAAAACTATTCTTCATATCACGGAAAATTTTATCAAATTCTGGCGGCGTTTGCCGGCCGGGGTTATTATTCGAACCGCCGCCCCACGGGCCACCATTATTGCCCCCTGACGGACCGCCGCCCCATGGGCCGCCGTTATTTCCTTGATTATTGCCGTTATCATTCCAAGGCATATGCTCTGTGCTCCCTTGTCGCCATCGCAAGCTATAATTTGTCGCCATCGCAAGCTATAATTCGTTTGGAGTCGTAAAACCCCATTTTTCAGAACCAAGCAGCATAGATGAAGAACTCTTCTTTATGCTAACTTGGGCCGTGCAACCCATTTAATCACTCTGCCACTCACCATCTTGTCAAGCCGGCTTGGACAGACTAAGTCTGTGGTCGCAACGTCGTGGTACCTATATCATTCTTCTGCGCACATAATTCAAGGCCAACTTTCAAATTCACAGCTAGGATTTAGCGAATGACTGCTCACCCGAACCCCGATGCGATTCTCTCTGCTCTTACATCTGCACCACTTCTGCCTGATGGGCAGGGGCAAATTGAGAGCAAAGCTGTATCAGGCCTTGTTGTAAAAGATGGGAATGTAGGCTTTACACTCGAAATTGACCCAGCTCTTGCCCCTCATGCAGACGCCCTCAAACAAGCAGCAGAGCGGGCTGTTGATAAGCTTGACGGCGTGCTGTCAGTAACCGTAATCCTGACGGCCCATAATCAGCAAACCGCCCAAGCCCCTGCTCCGCACACGCATGAAGCGCCCCAGCAGGAGGCTCTTTTGAAGCCGGCGCGCTATATTGTCGCTGTTGCCTCTGGTAAGGGCGGTGTAGGAAAATCCACAACAGCGATTAATCTTGCGCTTGCGCTTGCTGCCCAAGGCCAGCGGGTTGGGATTTTGGATGCTGATATCTATGGCCCCTCCTTGCCTCGGCTTCTCGGCCTGAATAAAAAACCGGTTACCGAAAATAATAAACTGGTTCCTCTGATGGCGTGGGGCCTGCAGGCTATGTCGATTGGGTTTCTGCTTGAAGAAGATTCTCCAACAATCTGGCGCGGCCCAATGGTGATGAGCGCCATCCAGCAAATGTTGCGGGATGTTGCGTGGGATAATCTTGATATTCTTGTGGTCGATATGCCGCCCGGCACGGGTGATGCTCAACTAACCATCTCGCAACGCGCCGAACTTGCTGGCGCTGTGATTGTGTCAACACCGCAGGACTTGGCGCTGATTGACGCCCGAAAAGGTCTGAACATGTTCCAACGGGTGAATGTGCCGGTTCTTGGCATTGTTGAAAATATGAGCCATTTCATCTGCCCGTCTTGCGGCGATCGCTCAGAGATTTTTGGTCATGGCGGGGCGGCAGCTGAAGCTGCTCGTCTCGGCCTGCCCTTCCTTGGAGAGGTTCCCCTCGACATGGCAATCAGAGAAACATCAGATGCCGGCACACCTATTGTGAGCAGCCAGCCTGACAGCCCCTATAGTGCTGTCTATCACAAGATAGCAGAACAGGTACTGACGCAGATTACCGGACAAGACAGAAAAGCCCCATCGATTGTGATGGATTAATTTCAGCCTGCTATCTTAGCCAAACAAAGGGCTTAAACAAAAATTGGTACCTTGCGGGTCATTCTTTGATAGCGAAATGTTGGCACGTCGCCGGTTTTAACATGTGTTTCAAGACAGCGGTCATCCCAGTCCATTGGTGATGTTTTGGGAAACAAAACACCTTGGTCGGGGGTGACGTCAATGAGCGTCATCTCAATCTTGTTACAGCGCGATAGACCGTCAGCATAAATTTGGCCACCCCCGAACAGAATAAGCCGTCTTTCGCTACCATCCTGCTCAGTGAGCCAGTCTTTACCTGCTTTTATCGCACTATCAAGGCTCGTTACAGCAATCGCGCCCTTTGCCTGCCACGACTTATCGCGCGTCATTACAATGCTCGCCCGTCCCGGAAGAGCCCGCCCGATAGACTCCCATGTTTTACGGCCCATGATAAGCGGGCAGCCCATTGTCAGCGCCTTCACCCGCTTCAAATCATCCGGTAAATGCCAGACAAGGCCGCTCCCATCGCCAATAACACGATTTTGGGCCATCGCGACAACGCAAACAAGTTCAAATGAGGTCATTTTGCTCAGTATACTTTCATAAATAAGGAAAAACTTATATAGCAATCGGCGCCGAGATCGATGGTGCAGCAGCATAATCATCTAGGGTAATATGGTCGAACCGGAAGGATAGCAAATCATCTGGTGGTGAAACAAGGCGTAACTTGGGAAGAGGCCCTGGTGTACGCGATAATTGCTCTTTAGCCTGCTCTTCATGGTTCAGATAGAGATGTGCGTCACCAAGCGTATGCACAAAATCCCCTACCTCTAAGCCGCAAACATGGGCAATCATATGCGTTAAAAGCGCATAGGATGCCACATTAAAAGGAACCCCAAGGAAGATATCAGCAGAGCGCTGATAAAGCTGGCAGGATAATTTACCGTTCGCCACATAAAACTGGAACAGGCAGTGACAGGGCGGCAGCGCCATATGCGGCACATCAGACGGATTCCAGGCCGACACAATAAGCCGGCGCGAAGATGGCGAGGTTTTAATCATCTCGACAACATCCATAAGCTGGTCAATCACCCTACCATCAGGCGTCTCCCAGCGCCGCCACTGCTTTCCATATACTGGCCCCAAATCACCTGCTTCATCCGCCCATTCATCCCAGATTTTCACACCATTATCACGCAGATAAGCAATATTTGTATCACCCTGAATGAACCATAAAAGTTCATGAATAATAGAGCGCAGATGTAGTTTTTTGGTTGTTAGGACGGGGAACCCTTCTTGCAGATTAAACCGCATCTGCCAGCCGAAAACAGAACGGGTACCCGTTCCGGTTCTATCATCACGAACAACACCCTGTTCAAGGGCTTCTGAGAGAAGATGAAGATATTGCTGCATGGGGACTCTTTCGAAGGGAACATAGATGAGGGTTCAGCAGATTACACGACACTTGCAATGAATATATGGCAGGTCTGGCGTAAAAAAAACACCTTGTCACACCCTGATACGCAAAAAATCTTCCAACTTCACTGATTTGCCTCTATATTGATCAATGTCAGCTTCGGCTGACTATGGCGATAAACGTAGCGTGAAATAAGCAGGGCGGACCCGGGGGCGGTACCCGGCGCCTCCACCATTTTTTCAAGATAGGCTAGCCAGACGGACTTATACCGTCAGAGCTGGCCCGTGGCAGAAAAAATATGCGGGGGCGAAATAGGATCGACGCATGTGGTAAAGGCTCTATTTTCGTTCGGTATGGTACCCGCCGTTATCGGGCCATTGTAGTAGTTGCAAATGACAACACTGCTCCGGTTGCTATCGCTGCTTAATGCAGCAGGCGTAGCCGACTTAAAGTCCTAGCCGCTTGAGCTCGGTTAGGCGGGGTTTGGGGGCGCACCTGGCAACAGAAGCGTTCCTGCTTTTCCGCTGGTTCCTATCCGGACCAGACATTAAATCGTTTAGGCATGAGATATAAAACCAAGATGGATGACACAACAGAGTTACAGAGCATCAATTACGAATTACTTGTTGAAGATGCCTTAAGAAGTGTTGTTCGTGGCGCTCTTTCCATCGCACAGCATGCAGGGCTTCCGGGGGAATCGCATTTTTATGTGACCTTCTTAACCGATGCGACTGGTGTTTCTATCAGCGACACCCTCAAAGCAGCCAATCCAAAAGAAATGACAATCGTTCTGCAACATCAGTTCTGGGACCTTGATGTGTTTGACGATAGATTTAACATCACCTTATCATTTTCTGGAACGCATGAGCCGCTCATTATCCCGTTTTCTGCTGTGACACATTTTACTGACCCGTCTGTTGGATTCGGTTTGCAGTTTAGCGAGCCTGATACAGATGATGAAAATGCCGAAGATAGCGCTATGACGCCGACGCGGATTGGCAAGCCAGCATCGCTGACAGATATCACGCCCTCGCTTTCCAAAAGCGAAAAGAAAAGCAATCAGATTCAGCATGATGATGAAATAACGGTTGAAAAAGATACAGCTGAAATTGTCTCTCTTGATACCTTTAGAAAAGAGCCCTAGGCTTTTACACCTGCTAAGGTCTTAGCTTTTTCCATCTATAATTTTCTGTGATCCACCCAAAGGGCTCTAAGATGTCAGATTTTACCTACACACCCCTACTTCCTGTATCTGGTGATGATACCCCCTATCGTCTGCTTACAACTGAGCATGTTACCACCAGCACGCATCAAGGCCGGACGTTTCTTCATGTTGCGCCCGAAGGCCTAACATTGCTTGCTGAACAGGCGATGGCAGATGTGTCCCACCTTTTACGTCCGGGCCACCTTGGCCAGCTCCGCGCTATCATGGATGATGATGAAGCAACACGGAACGATAAATTTGTTGCGCTTGAAATGCTCAAAAATGCTGTCATTTCATCAGAGCGTGTCTTGCCAATGTGTCAGGATACAGGCACTGCCCTTATCAGCGCTAGCCGCGGCGAGCAGGTCCTGACAGGCGGGGCAGATTCTGAAGCCCTTTCGCGCGGTATCTATAATACCTATCAGTCTCATAATCTGCGATTCTCACAGCTGGCACCTCTGAGCATGTTCGAAGAAAAGAACACAGCCAACAACCTGCCTGCCCAGATTGATATTGCAGCATCTAGCGGCTCAGAATATCACTTTACCTTCATTCAGAAAGGCGGCGGGTCTGCTAACAAGACCTTCCTGCATCAGAAAACAAAGGCGGTTCTTAACCCAGATGGTCTGCGGGCCTTTTTGAAAGAAGCGATTGTGTCTCTTGGTACAGCTGCCTGCCCTCCCTACCACCTTGCTATTGTGGTTGGCGGTACCTCTGCTGAATTTAATCTGAAAACAGTAAAAAAAGCCTCTGTTCGCGACCTTGATCATCTGCCGACAAGCGGGTCTGAATCAGGTCATGGCTGGCGCGATCTTGAGTGGGAAAAAGAAATTCTCCAGATGACACGCGAGCTTGGTATCGGGGCTCAGTTTGGCGGTAAATATTACTGCCATGATGTCCGTGTTATCCGGCTTCCGCGGCACGGCGCAAGCTGTCCTATCGGCGTTGGCGTGTCGTGTTCAGCTGACAGACAAATACGCGGTAAAATTACCAAAGACGGTATCTTCTTAGAACAGCTTGAAGAACAGCCCGCACAATATCTGCCTGACGTGAGTGCCGAAGAGGTTGCAGATGATGCGGTGAATATCGACTTAACAAAGCCGATGACAGAAATTCTTGCTACCTTATCACAGCATCCGGTCAAAACACGCGTTAACCTAACCGGTCCAATGATTGTTGCGCGTGACATTGCTCATGCCAAGCTCCTCGAACAGCTTGATGCAACCGGCACTCTGCCTGACTATATTAAAAACCATCCTGTTTATTATGCTGGCCCTGCCAAAACACCTGATGGTATGGCATCTGGCTCTTTTGGTCCGACAACAGCAGGCCGGATGGATTCTTATGTTGATACGTTCCAGAAAGCCGGCGGCTCACTTGTGATGCTGGCCAAAGGCAATCGCTCTGCTGCGGTACGTAATGCATGCCGAGATAATGGCGGCTTCTACCTTGGCTCAATTGGCGGTGTAGCCGCAAAGCTTGCTCTTGAGAGTATCAAAAAAGTTGAAGTGCTGGAGTTTCCAGAATTTGGCATGGAAGCTGTCTGGCGAATCGAAGTTGAAAATTTCCCAGCCTTCATCGTGATGGATGATAAAGGCAATGACTTTTTCAGCTTTGATTAATAATCTTGTCTAGCTGTGACGGTGTTGGTCCGCCATATGCCCAGTCAAGCAACTGGACCGTATGGCAAATTGGCGCGTCCACATCCGCAAGCTGATTGATACATCCAAGGTTGCCTGCCGCCACAATATCTGCACCCGCTTTGTTGATAGAGGCGAGCTTACGCTCCTTCAGGCCCTGCGATAAATCAGGTTGCAACACATTGTAAACACCGGCTGAGCCGCAACATAAATGCGCATTTGCAATCGCTTTGATATCAAAGCCAGCGCGGCTGAGCAGCTGTTTTGGCAGTTCAGTAATTTTCTGACCATGCTGCATGGAACAGGCCGAATGATAGGCAACAGACAATCCGCGCGGGGCAACTGACTGGCCCATTTCAACCCTATCGAGAAGTTCAGTAACATCACAAGCAAGGGCTGAGATTTTCGCCGCAATATCTGCATATTCCGCATCATCACGCATTAAATTACCATAATCTTTCAAGGTCGTACCGCAGCCTGATGTATTGACGATAATCGCATCAATTGTGCCGCTCTCCACTTCGGGACGCCACGCATCAATGGTAGCACAGATTTGCTGGTGAGCTGCATCATGGGCATCGATATGGTG
>DGJU01000023.1:21266-32904 GCA_002387605.1 Alphaproteobacteria bacterium UBA4588
TTTTTATACTGGTCAGCGGCTGAATACACAGCATCTGTTCCGCCAACGGGATCGAGCTTGCCGACCTTGGCCGGTGCAAGGGTAACCATTGCCCGCATCCGCGGCGGCATAAGCGGCGCAAGGAATTTAGCAAGTGAAGCCATCTTCAGAGCAAGATGAAACCGGCCTGCAACCGGAACAGTCAGCGCCAGTATTTTGCGCATAAACCGGTCAGCAAACGGACGCGTTGTTGTCTCGGCAACATGCTTTCTGCCAATATCAACCAGATGCATATAATCCACGCCTGACGGACAGGTTGTCATACATGACAGGCAGGTAAGGCATCTATCCAAGTGATAGCCGACTTTTTGAGCATCCATCTCGGAGCCTTCAAGCATATCACGCATCATCCATATCCGGCCGCGCGGGCTATCGCGCTCATCACCCGTTAGCACAAAAGTCGGACAGGTGGCGGTACAGAACCCGCAATGAACACATTTGCGCAAAATATCATCTGCTTGGGCAATATCGGGCTGGGCTAATTGAGCCTCTGTAAAATGGGTCTGCATTATATGGTTTGACTCACAAAATAGGGTTAGAAACGCGGCATACTAGCTTAAAGCATCAGGTAAGAGCAGGTCCCATCTTTCCGGGGTTTAACAGATGCAATGGGTCGAACGAGTCACGAATTCTATCATGCAGCCCTGCCAATGCGGCGGGCTGTGGATGAAACGAGGAAATGGCAGCGCGCATCGTATCTGGCGCGCGCAGCAGGCTGGCATGTCCACCGCCATGCGCCTCAACTGCTGAGCGCACTATCTGATTTAGCCCGTCACCAGCTCCCGATAGCATAACAAGACCGCCAGCCCAGTCACAAAAGAACCGAATCGAGGTCTGGGCTGTTATCATATTAATCACATCACTTACCACAGACGGGGCAACCGATAGTTTCCACACCTGCTCAGCAGTCTCATCAAGCATCGCAATATCACGGACATCCTGCCAGAAGGCCTCAGAGGCGTCTTGTTCAAGAACACTTACCTCACCAAAGCCTGCTAAAATATCAGAAAGGGTGGATATCCGGTCAGTAACAGACTGGGCAACACCTTCAAGCCTGACATGAGCGGCAGCTGGTTCATCACCAAGGCTCAATGCGCCGGAACGCGCATGAGTTATAGCGCCGCCAGACGGCTCAGTCGCCGATTTGAAAGCAGCTGATAATGCCTTTTGGGCCTGCGCAAGTGCCGCACATTTTACCGAAAGCGTGGTTGATGTTTCCGGCCGTGGCAAGACCTTCAAGGTAAGCTCGCTCATCACGGCAAGCGTGCCCATAGAGCCACAAATAAGTTTGGATAAATCATAGCCAGTGACATTTTTCATCACGCGGCTACCGGACGTAAAAGAAGTCCCCCTGCCAGAAACAGCTGTAAAGCCAAGCAGATAATCACGCGCTGCGCCGGCTGAAATACGCCGCGGACCAGAAAGGTTTGCAGCAACAATGCCGCCAACAGACCCAGCATGCTCTGCGCCATATAATGAGGCAAGGTTGGCAGGCTCAAAGGCAAGCATCTGGTTTTTTTCAGCCAGAGCCGCATTAATCTCATCCATGCGTGTGCCCGGCTTTGCAACGATTATCAGCTCTTCTGGCTGATAATCAACAATGCCTGAGAGACGGCCGAGCGAGAGGCTGGCATCAGCTGTAACCCTGTCACCTAGCTTTTCTTTGGTGCCCGTCCCCGCAACATGCAGAGACGTTTTATCGCTCACAGCCTGACTCATGAATTCTTCGAGCGCTTCATGGTCTTCCGGTAAAAATGTCATCTCTAAACCCTATTAGAAACGTGGCAGATCAGGATGAGGAAGCTTGCCATGATGAACATGCAACCGGCCTAACTCAGCACACCGATGCAACAGCGGAAACACCTTGCCCGGATTGAGCAGATGACCCGGGTCAAAAGCACATTTTACCCGCTGCTGTTGTTTCATGTCTTCTTCGGTAAACATCTCACCCATTAGGTCGCGCTTTTCAACGCCCACCCCGTGCTCACCTGTAAGAACGCCACCAAGAGCAACGCAGTTACGCAAAATTTCAGCGCCAAATTCCTCAGCACGGTGCAATTCACCCTCAACATTCGCATCAAACAGGATAAGCGGATGAAGATTGCCATCGCCGGCATGGAAGACATTAGCAACACGCAGACCAAATTTCTGACTCATCGCAGACATCCGTGTTAGCATTTCAGGAAGCGCTTTGCGCGGGATTGTGCCATCCATACAGAGATAATCAGGCGAGATACGCCCCACCGCAGGAAAAGCTGATTTTCGTCCCGCCCAGAACTGATTACGTTCTGCCTCTGACTGACTGACCCGCAGCGAGCTTGAGCCAGAACGCTCCATCACTTCACCAACCCGCTCAAGCAGGTAATCAACTTCAACTTCAGGTCCATCCAGCTCAACAATCAGCAAAGCTGCTGCCTCACGCGGATATCCTGCCTGAACAAAATCTTCAGCCGCATTAATCGCCGGATTATCCATCATTTCCATACCAGCTGGAATGATGCCAGCAGCGATCACATTACTAACGGCTTGGCCTGCTTCCTGCGCCGAATCAAAACCGACGAGAATAGCGCGCTGTGTTGCAGGTTTACGCAGAATACGGACGGTAACTTCGGTAACAACCCCCAGCAATCCCTCTGAGCCTGTCATCACACCAAGCACATCAAGATTGCCAGCATCAAGATGTTTGCCGCCAAGACGCAGGATATCACCATCCATCGTGACCATTTCAATACCCAGCACATTATTGGTTGTCAGACCATATTTGAGGCAGTGAACCCCGCCTGAATTTTCCGCAATATTGCCACCAATAGAGCAGGCAATCTGGCTAGATGGATCAGGGGCATAATAGAACCCTTCATCCTGAACAGCGTGGGTTATACCAAGATTAGTAACGCCTGGCTGGGTTACAACGCATCTGTTTTCAAAATCAACGTCGGTAATCTGATTAAACTTACCCAATGCCAGCAATACACCATCTGCAAGCGGCAGCGCGCCTCCTGAAAGAGATGTACCAGCACCCCGCGGCACAACCTTCACATCATTGTCACGGCACCATCGCAGCACTTCGGCAACCTGTTCTGTCGTTTCAGGCAGAACAACAACCAGCGGCATCTGGCGGTAGGAAGAAAGGCCATCCGCATCATATGCCCGCATGGTTGCATCATCATCAATCACGCATCCCGCCGGCAGCATTGCTTTGAGGGCTGTACAAATTTCACCACGCCGTGAAAGCGTTGTCTTATCTGGAGCGGGCATAAGCATAATAGAAAAAACTCTCCTTGTGCGACACCATCAAAGAGGCCGCGATAATGACTAGCATCTAAGAAGTGGCATGTTGCACTGCCCCTTCTCTCATTCAGCATGATAATTTGGACATAAAGGTAGCGCGTTCACCACATAGTGTCGAGACATGTGAGACGCTGTTTTACCAAGTGAAACATTTTAAGGCAGAATCACCATAAAAAAAGCTGCATCCATGAGATGGATACAGCTTGAATCTCGTATATTTACTCACCGCTACTGCAGATCATAAAGCAGGCTCACCCTTGGCGTGCCTTGAAACGTGGGTTCTTTTTGTTGATCACATAAAGGCGGCCACGACGGCGCACAACCTGACAGTTGCGATCCCGATTTTTAAGAGTTTTTAGCGAGCTAACGACTTTCATACCATCCATCCGGCATTAAATAAAATCTGTAAAGGTGGCGTACAGTAATCTCTGACATCAAGAAGGTCAAGAGTTTATCAGACGATTAATGCAAAGGATAATGCACTTATGCCTCAGCCTCAGGAAAGGCGACATTACACCCCGCCAATCCACAATAACCATTGGGCACTTTATGCAAATATTGTTGATGCGCATCCTCAGCATAATAGAACGTCTTAGCTGCTGAGATTTCGGTCGTAATCACGTCCTTGCCAGCGCTAGCAAGGGCACTGCCATATCGCCGTGCTGACATACGAAACGCCTCTAGCTGTTTATCATCATGGGCATAAAGAGCTGAGCGGTACTGCGTTCCCCTATCATTGCCCTGACGATTGCCTTGGGTTGGGTCATGCTCTTCCCAGAAAAGCGCCAGCAAAACATCGCGCGAGACAATCTGCGGATCAAACACGACCAAAACAGCCTCTGTATGGCCTGTCTGTCCAGAACAGACCTCCTCATAGGTCGGATGCGGTGAAAGGCCGCCCGCATAGCCAACAGCCGTGCTATAAACGCCATCCATCTGCCAGAAAAGCCGTTCAGCGCCCCAGAAACAGCCCATCCCCAATATCAGCGTCTCATAGCCAACAGGGAATGGCGCAGCAATCGGCCGGCCATGAACAGCATGCGGGCGCGGCGCCATGATAGGCACATCTCGGCCAGCAAGAGCCTCATCTGCGGTTGGCAGGCGTGATTTAAACGGGTCTGAGAAAAACATCTTAACGGCTCCTATTTTCCGGCTATCCTATCAGGTGATTTAGGGCGTTATACTCAGAACAGCAATACCCGGCAGGCGCTTTCCTTCTATCCACTCAAGAAAGGCGCCCCCCGCAAGCGAGACATAGCTAAACTGGCCTGCAGCACCTGCATGGTTCAGGGCAGCTACCGTATCGCCGCCGCCTGCAACCGATATCAGCTTGTTCTGCGCTGTCAGCATTGCGGCATGGCGTGCAAGCTGAACTGTTGCTTTATCAAACGGCTGCACTTCAAACGCGCCCATTGGTCCATTCCACAATACCGTTTCGCACTGGTCAAGCACTGCACAGGCTCTGGCAATAGAATCAGGGCCGATATCAAGCACCATTTCTGAGCTACCAATAGTATCATTCCCAACAACCTTATTGTCAGCGCCCTCAGCAAAGGTTTCTGCGACAACACCATCAACGGGCAAATGAAGCTGACAGCCCTTTGCTGTCGCTGCAGTCATAATCTTACGGGCTGTGTCATACATATCAGCTTCTTGCAGAGAAAGCCCCATGTCCGCGCCGCCGGCCGCAAGGAAAGTATTTGCCATCCCGCCCCCTAAAATCAGATGATCAACACGCTCAATCAGATGTTCAAGAACAGCCAGCTTTGTTGAGATTTTTGCGCCGCCAACAACAGCTGCTACTGGCCGTTTGGGGGTTTCAAGTACGGTGTGAAGGGCGTGCACTTCAGCGGCAAGCGTATCACCGGCAAAAGCGGGCAAGAGATGCGCAACCCCTTCTGTTGAGGCATGGGCTCTGTGAGCACAGGAAAAAGCATTGCCGACAAAAATATCGCCAAGCGCGGCAAGGGACGCTGCAAAGTCAGGGTCATTCGCTTCTTCACCGGCATGAAACCGCAGATTCTCTAGCAACATCACTTTCCCAGGCGCAAGCGCAGATGCCATCTCTGCAGCGCCTGTGCCGCAAATATCATCCGCCATCGTAACATCATATCCCAAAATATCAGAGAGATAAGCGCGCACGGGCGCGAGCGACATTTCTGCCTGCCGCACCCCTTTGGGCCGGCCAAAATGAGACATTAATATCACTGACGCACCAGCATCTGTGAGCCGCTTTATACCGGCAAGTGTGCGGTCTATTCGTGTTGCGTCTGTCACCCTGCCATCAGACATGGGGCAGTTATAATCAACCCGCATGAGAATCCTCTGACTGGACCACTGGCTCACCTTATCATCGCTAATGACCGACAGCATGAGCACTACCCCCTTTTTAAGATTGAAAAAAGCGACCCAAGAATTGGTAACGCTTCAGCAGATTAGGGGTACCTAATTCTGGGTGAATGTGCAATATGCTCAGCTGTGGCTCACAAGAAAGACTTTAGATAGTTTACGGTATCGAATGACAGTTTCGGCTTCAGACAAAAAATCAGAATTTCTCGCTGGCATTCGCGATGAGCTTCCGCTTCAGCTTGGCGTATTTCCCTTCGGGCTCGTCTTTGGTATTGCCGGAATAGAAAGCGGGCTGAGCGCTCTACAGACATTCTTTTTATCAACAATCCTGTTTGGCGGCGCAAGCCAGATTGTCTTTATCCAGCTTATTGCAAGTGGCACACCGCTGCCCGTGCTGATAGCCTCTGTGAGTACAATCAATCTGCGACATGCGCTTTATGGCGTGTCTGTTTCCCGCTATCTGCAGCATCTTCCTGTGGGGTGGCGCATCATTCTAGGATATCTTCTTACCGACGAAGCTTATGCTATTTCTATCCGCCGGTTCACCATGCAGCCTGCCTCAGCTTATATGCATTTCCATCTGCTTGGCACCGGGCTTACCTTATGGCTCTGCTGGCATCTTTCAACAGCATGCGGCATTCTGCTTGGCGCAACCATTCCTGACTATCTACAGCTTAGCTTTGCTATCCCGCTTACTTTTATTGCGGTGATTACCCCCCTGTTACGGCAGATGCCGATGCTTGTTGCAACTCTTGTGTCAGGCGCTACCGCAGTGATGCTGCACGGAATGCCATGGAATTTATGGCTTATTATTGCTGCGTTTGCCGGCATCATAGCAGCTGTTATTGCTGAGAGGCTGACAAGCAGAGAGGCGCGCTCATTATGATAGTAAGCGAGCCTCTTTCAGACATGCTCATCTGGTGCGCCATTATTATCTGCGGCATCATTACGTTTCTCACGCGTTTTCTGCCCCTGTCGCGCTTTATGCCAAAACAAATTCCACAATCTGTTGAAAAGGCGCTTGGCTATGTGCCCGCTGCCGTCCTAACACCTATCATCATCACAGCCATTCTGTTGCCAGATGGCGAATTTTCCCTTGATGGGAATATGCGGCTACCTGCGGCTATTATTGCGGTGGTGATTGCGATGCTGTCAGGCTCAATCATGCTAACATTACTTAGCGGGCTTGGCCTATTATGGCTGCTTAGCTATCTGCTTTAGCCTCGCCTGACGCCAAGCAGTGTTAAAATTCTGCCATCCATAACCGCAAGCCCTACGACAACCAACCCAAATCCCATAACCTCTTGGCTGGTCACAAACTGGCCGAGTAACGCAGCATCAAGTGAGATGGCAAATACCGGAATGATAATCGTTACAAGCGATAGGTTTGATGCGCCAGCAAGAGCCAGAATCTTGAAGTAGATAGGATAAGCAAGCGCAGTACAGAACACGCCAATGCCAATAATCACCTGAAGAAGACCCAGCCTGTTTGCCGGCAGAAACATCTCAACCGGAGGCGGGCCGCTCATCACAAGAGCTGTTGGAACAGACATCATAGCAGAACAAACAAGCATGGCAGCCGCAACAGACAAGGCAGGATAGGATGACAGTTTAAGCTTCCCCCACACAGTAGCGAATGAATAGCATAAGGTTGCAAGAATAATGAAGAACTGGCCGGCGCTCGATACATCAAGCGTTAGCAAGGCTGACGGCCCTATCGCGATAACAACGCCCATGACCCCGATAATTACCCCCACCAGACGATGCGGATAAAGCGGCTCACTGCGCAGAAATATAGCGGCAACAATCACCCCAAAAAAAGCTGTATTAGCATTCAGGATAGAGGCAACGCCGCCTGTGACACTCTGCTGACCAATGGCAAGGAACGTGAAAGGCAGAATATTATTTAACAATCCTATTACAAGACAGCCGCCCCAGAAAGCACGCGAATTTGGCAGTCTATGGCCTGCTAGATATAAGCCTGTATTCAGCACAACTGCGCCTGTCACAACCCGAAGACTGACCAGCCAGAACGGGTCAAGAAAGACTAGCCCTACCTCTACGATATAAAAAGAAGAGCCCCAGATAAAGGAGAGAAGCAGCAGAAGAGACCAGGCGCGCGCACTCATTATTCAGCCCCCCTTACAAAATACCGTATGAGGACAACGCAGAATAAGCCATTCTGAGGCCCATAGCAAAAAACATCCATAAGACAAGTTTCTGAAACAGAGCCGGTTCTATCCGGCCGCGCAAAGATGCCCCGCATCTGAAACCAACCAGCCCTGCACCAGCGCCGATAAGACCCGGGATTAAAAGGCTTTGGGTAAAAACATCTGTTGCAACATATCCAATTGTCACCGGAATACACCCAACAATAATCAGAAACCCGCTAATATCAACAAACTGACGCGGGCTCACATTTTTCATTACCAGATACATGGTAATCGGCACACCCCACGCTGAGGTAAGCCCCCCGATAAGGCCAGAGGCGCAGCCAAGACTATATTGCCAGAAATGATCATACGCCTCACGCATACGCCATTTCCGAAAAAATAAATTATTGGCGCAGAATGACAGAATAGACACCGAAATCATCAATTTAATAAAATCATTACCAAATGATGATGCCAGCAACGCTGTTATCATCAGCATGGCCGACATAATAAGGGCAAACCGGTAATAGGTGCGGATGATAGATGTGATATTCTGCGCACTCACAAATTGATAGAAGTTGGTTGCAATCATCGGGATAAGATTTAGCCCGATAGCTTCGAGTGGGCTAACAACCAGCGTAAGCAAAGCAAGCGCTGTTGTTGGCAGGCCAATCCCTAAAACACCTTTGATGGTGCCAGCAAAAAAGAATACTCCCGCAGCAATGAAATAGAGCGAGGGTATCGCAGAAAGAGTATCGCTTATCACGAGGTGGTTGCGCCTGCCACACTGGCACGCGCATCAATGAGGCGGGCAAGTTCAGCATCAAGGCTGGTTATCCCGCCCGTATCATGGGTGGTAAGGGTCACCGTCAGCCTATTATAAACATTTGACCATTCGGGGTGATGGTTTAAGGCTTCTGCTTCTGGCGCAATCTGCGCCATCAAGCTCATCACCGCCAGAAAGTCGGGCAGCTTATACTGCACAGAAATAGCCTCACGGCCTTCAATTTTTTGCCATCCCGGCAAATCTGCAAGCAAGGAGGCAATAGCCGCTTCATCGAGATTATTTGTTGTTTTTGTCATATCATTCCCTTCCTGATAGACTGGCAATGTCATGAAAACTCTTCTGTTCGTATCCCATGCTATCTCAGAAAACACAAGGCACCTTGAACAGTCAGCCTTGCGCGGCATTGATATCCATCGCGGTGATGTAACACTGATCGCAAAACCAGCACGCGACGTAATCGCAGCTGATATTCTGAGCTGCACTGGCATTCTTATCGCAACAACCGAAAATATTGGCTATATGGCTGGCCTGACCAAAGATATGTTCGATAGAACTTATAATGACCTGCTTGGCAAAACTGACGGCCTTCCCGCCGCCTTTTACATCAGGGCCGGCCTTGACGGTACAGCCACAAATCATGCCCTCACAGCCATTGCGAACGGGCTTAACTGGCGTCTCGTCCAGCCGCCTCTTATCCTAAAGGGGGCGTATGATACTGCGTTTGAAAATGACGTGTACCATCTATCTGCAAGTCTGGTTGCGGGTCTTGATGCCGGCATTTTTTAAGACCCACTCTTCTTTATTACTATTCACATCCAATCTTTATCCTTTCTCCTTTCAGAATTGAACCAACGCGCACTGAAGGCCGTATTAAGAGTTAAGATATATAGGCAGGCTACTAAGCTGCGCGATATATTCCATCGATTTAATCATCTGTGACATTGAAAAAGGTTTCCCTGATATGGCTTCACATCTCCTTCGCTCTCTTCTTGCCCTCTTTTTAGCATTCGGCTTTACGCAGTCCGCGTTTGCAGCCGGCAGCAGTAGCGGTAGCGGAGATAGTGGCTATTCATATACAGCAAAGCCATCGACGAGCGCTGCTATGCGCGCTGCTGAAGCTGCTATCACCCGCAAAGATTTTGATGCCGCCCTCACCGCTCTCGAGGGTGAACGCCTCGCCAACCCTAAAAATGCAGATGCCTGGAACCTCACAGGGTTTTCGCTTCGTAAGACGGGCAAATATGATGCCTCTGAGAAAGCATATACCAAAGCCCTTACGCTCGATCCGACACACACTCAGGCAATGGAATATATGGGAGAACTTTACCTTACCATTGACCAGCCTGAAAAAGCAGATGCCTTGCTTCAGCGGTTAAATGGCCTGTGCTCATATAACTGCCGTGACAGAGACTTACTGGCAAAAGCAATCGCAGCCTATAAAGCTAAATAGGCGGCATTGTTCAGGATTGCCGGCTCAATGCTGTCGGTAGGTCCGCAAGCCGCTCAAGTCCGAGCTGGACCATTGTATTTTCCAGCTCGTCCTTCAATACGGCCAAAACATGGTCCGGGCCCGGCTCACCTAAGGCGGCAACGCCGTACATAAAGGCCCTGCCGCACATAACAAAATCGGCTCCTGCCGCCAATGCACGCGCAATATCAAGCCCTGAGCGCACACCTGAATCGAATAATAGCGGCACTTTAGGCCCAACCGAAGAGCGGATAGCTTCAAGCAGGTCGATAGAGGCTGGCACAGCATCAAGTTGCCGTCCGCCATGGTTTGAGACAATCAGACCATCAACGCCAGCCGCAACAGCGCGTGTTGCATCCTGACCGTTCAGAATTCCTTTGAGAATAAGAGGGCCATCCCATGCTGCCCTAATCTCGTTCAGATAATCCCAATCAAGAGAGCCATTTAACTGACTGCCAATAAACTGGGTAACATTGTCAAATGAGCTGGCGTCATAATAGGGTTCAAGATTTTTAAACCTGAATTTACCGCCATTCTGAAGGGCTGCTAGCGCCCATGTTGGGTGTGTCATTGATTGCCAGAAAACCCGCGGCGTCAGCGACATTGCATTGCGTGACCCTATGGGCGCACCTGCGCGTGCCATATCCTCACGCCGGCTTGGTCCTGGCACATCAGCTGTTACCACAAGCGTTGAAAACCCATTATTGCGTGCCCGCGACAGCAAATCTTGCATGATGACTTTATCATTCGGAGCATAAAGCTGAAACCAGCCATTATCGCCAGCAACCGGACCAATAGCTTCCATACTATCGCCTGCCACAGTGCTGAGCGCATAAGGTATATTGGCTTTTGCTGCCATGCGGGCAAGGTAGCGTTCTGCCCCCGGCCAGATAAGAGAACTTAACCCGATAGGTGATACCCCAAATGGCAAATCATATGTTTTGCCAAACAGGCTCGTGCTGAGGTCAGGTGTCACACGGCCACGCAAGAATACCGGCAATAACTCAATCTGAGCCAGCCTCTGCTCATTACGGCTTACTGCCTCGCCAGCTCCTGTACCCGCAGCAAGATAGGCATGGACGAACGGAGGAAGGCGACGCTTAGCAAGGGGAAGAAGGTCACGCACACGCGGATATTTTTGCATCAACGTCATTTAATTTTTCTATCCCTAAAAAGATGTGTCTATTTCTTACTATTATTGAGAAAACTGCTGCAAATACGCAATGACATTATCCCGATCTGCTTGCTTTTTTAGGCCAGCAAACGCCATTCGGGTGCCCTTTACATATTTTTTGGGCGCTTCCAGATAGTCATTCAGGCTTGTCTTATCCCAAATGATACCGCTCGCTTTCAACGCTTTTGAATATTTCTTATACCCATCAGCTGTTGCGGCCGCTCTGCCGAACAACCCAACAAGGTGCGGGCCTGTGCGATGCTGTTCTTTGGCGACAACATGGCAAGCCGAGCATTTCCGAAAAACTTTTTCGCCAGCCGCTATATCACCGGCTTGCAAAGACGCACCCGAAAACAAGCTAACAAATAGCACCACGCCTA
>DGJU01000023.1:33021-34833 GCA_002387605.1 Alphaproteobacteria bacterium UBA4588
CCTCCTCTGGGATTAGGCAGATAGCAGGCGGATGGGAGAGCCTGCAAGATAAGCCTCTAGCGATTCACATGTCTGACCATAAAAGATAGACATGGTCTCTCTGGTTGCATAGCCAACATGCGGTGTCATTAAGAGGTTTGGTGTCTTGCGCATCACATCATCAGCTGGCAATGGTTCGACATCAAATACATCAATAGCAGCCCCAGCAATCTGGCTTGCCCGCAACGCATCACATAATGCTGGAACATCGATCAGCGGCCCGCGCGATGTATTCACAAGATAAGCATCAGATTTCATCAGAGATAATTCAGCGGCTCCCACAATGCCGGTTACCCGCGGTGACAATTTCAGATGAAGGGAGATAAAGTCGGAGGTAGCAAAAAATTGTTCTTTATCTGCATAGGCCACACCCCGTTCGGCGCAAGTTTCTGCGGTTAGATTCTGAGACCATGCTTGAACATTCATACCGAAAACTTTTGCCATCTCGGCAAGCTGACTTCCCAAACGACCAAGACCCAGAATACCAAGTGTTGCCCCGCGCAAATCACGGCCCGTTGCAACCTGCCAGCCTGTTCCTGACATTGAATTGGCGTTAGCCACTGTCTGGCGTGCCAGCATCCCGATAAAGATCATGGCAAGTTCTGCTGTTGCATGACCTGGCGATTCTGTCCCTGATACAGGAATATTACGGGCGCTGAAGGCGGCAAGGTCCAAGCCGGCATTACGCATGCCGCTGGTTATCACAGCTTTTAGCGCGGGAAGCTGTGCAATCACATTTTCAGAAAATAACGTGCGCTCGCGCATCACACATAAAATATCATAGGGCGCAAGCCGTTCTATTAGCGCTGCACCAGTAAGGTGGTCAGCATAAAAATCCAGCTGATGAGATGCCTCAACGCGGCTCCAATCTGCAAAGCTTCGTGCATTATTCTGCCAATCATCGATAACAGCAATTTTCATCAACTACGTCCTTTTTTAAACCAGTAACACCCAGAATCATTATGTAGAGCCTTCTAGCAACAATCTGCAACTGTTCTATGATGACAGTAACACGTTGCTAGTTTATACCCCTGATAAAGATAACTCTTTGATAGGAACTATAAAGCTTACGATGTTTACAGCAATTCTTTTTGATAAAGACGGTGTTCTTCTCGATCTTGAAGGCACATGGCTCAACAGTGCAATCGCCTTTACCCACTATCTTTCACAAAAGACGGGGGGCAGCCATCCTGCATCTGTTTTTCAAACAATCATCGGTATTGATGAAATTAGCCGTTCCATTGATCATGGCGGTTTATTTGCCTCTGGTAGCTTGCGTGACCAGTTTGATGCCTGCTCCCGTGATGTCCCTGAATTAGCGCCGCTCTTTGCTGATAGTGCAAAAGTAAGGGTGATGATTGATGATGTGTTTTTGAAAGAGCGCGAACAAACTTTGAATACTATTGGCTCGGTGCCAAACGGGAATGTGGCTGCTGGTGTCACAGACCTAAAAGAGGCTGGATATAAATTGGGTGTTCTCACGAACGATAGTGAGCAATCTGCCCGGCGAGGCTGCAGCGACATTAAGATTGCTGACATGATGGATGTCTTTATTGGCTATGATAGCGGCTATGGCTCAAAGCCTGAAGCGGACGGGTTTCTGGCTGCTTGCACTGCCCTTGGGGTGACACCTGCTGAAACGGTGATGATAGGGGATACCAGCGCAGATATTGGCGCGGCAAAAGCAGCCGGTGCTGGCTTATTTATCGGTGTATCAGCACTGTATCCAGAGCGCACGAAGCCGCTTCAGGATATTGAGCATATTGTCGCTGA
>DGJU01000059.1:0-2769 GCA_002387605.1 Alphaproteobacteria bacterium UBA4588
AAAAAAATAACAAAAAGAAGATAGTCATACAAGGAAGCGCAGAAGAGATGAAAATTGGAATCCTAGAAGTCGGTCAGAACAATGCCAAGATGGACCAGCGCCACCCTCACTATGCCGAAATGTTCATCAGCATGTTCGCTTCTATCGGCGCGCCCCTGTCATGCACTGCAATTGCCGTCAAAGATGGTATTTTCCCGGCGTCAGTTTCCGCGTTTGATGGCTACCTTATTACGGGATCTGCCTTTGGCGTTTATGATGATGTGCCATGGATTGACCAGCTAATGTCTTTTATCAGAGAGGCACATGCACAAAAAATTCCGCTGATGGGTATTTGTTTCGGCCATCAGCTTCTTGCTCATGCGTTAGGGGGTCGGGCTGAAAAGTCAGAAAAAGGCTGGGGTGTTGGCGAACGTAAGGTAGATATTAAGGCACATGCCCCTTGGATGGGCAGCGACAAGAGCAACGTAACACTCATCTATTTCCATCAGGATCAGGTCACAGAACTGCCGCCGGGCGCAACTTGTATTGCTGGTGATACCTTCTGCCCGAACGCAATTTTTGCAATTGATGATACGGTCTTTAGCGTTCAGGGACACCCAGAATTTTCTGCCGACTATTCCAGAGACTTGCTTACAATTCTGACACCAAAGGTTGGCGAGGAACGAACAAAGACTGCGCTGGCTACTCTGAATAACACAACAGATGATATTATTGTTGCAGACTGGATACAGACATTTTTTCGACAGCCCCGCACGGCATAAATAATGAGGCGAATAAAACTGACCTGTCTTGCAAGGACCGGAGTGAGGGAGCAATAAGAGCGATATGACACTTGTAGTTGGGCTTGATACGGGCGGCACCTTTACCGATGCTGCATTGCTAGACATGACAGAGCGCCGTGTTGTTGCGTCTGCCAAATCGCTTACCACACGCCATGACCTTGCTATTGGTGTTGGCAATGCCATTGAGGCTCTGCTTACCTCATGGAAAGGCAACCGTGATGATATTTCTCTTGTCAGCCTATCAACAACATTAGCAACAAATGCTGTGGTTGAATCTGTTGGCGGTGCTGTTTGTCTTATTCTGATTGGCTTTGATGCGGAGATGACCGGGCGTGCGGGCCTTACCGACGCTCTTGGCAGTGACCCTGTTCTGCATCTTACCGGCGGCCATAGAACAGATGGCAGTGTGCAGGGGCCACTAGATGAAAAGGGGCTGCTTGCTGGCCTTGAAAATGTGGCGGGGCAGGTTTCAAGCTTTGCTGTTGCCAGTCATTTTGCCACCCGCAATCCTGAACATGAGCAGCGGGTGCGCGATATGCTGCGTAAGGAAACAGGTCTTCCTGTGTCCTGCAGTTATGAGTTATCATCCAGCCTTGGCGGGCCACGCCGCGCCTTGACGGCGCTCCTGAATGCCCGCCTGATAAGCCTGCTTGAACGACTTATTACGGCCACCGAACAGGTGATGATAACCTCGCATCTCTCCTGTCCGTTAATGGTTGTCAAAGGTGATGGCTCATTACTTCATGCAGATTTTGCCCGCTCGCGTCCAGTTGAAACAATTTTGTCTGGTCCGGCAGCCAGTCTTGCAGGGGCAGCCTTTCTGGCAGACGAAAAAACCGCACTTGTGGCTGATATTGGCGGCACAACAACTGATATTGCGCTGCTGCGTGGCGGCGCGCCCCTGCTGAGCAGTGAGGGCGCGCATGTTGGCGGCTGGCAGACAATGGTGGAGGCAGCCCGCATCCGCACCTCCGGCCTTGGCGGGGATTCAGACGTACAAACGGCTAGCAGATCGCGCGATGGCGGCGTTATTCTTGGCCCACGGCGCGCTATCCCGCTGAGCCTATTAAGCACCCAGCATGACGGCATAAATGACTGGCTTGAAGAGCATTTAGCACAGGCCATTCCGTTGGCTTCTGATGCCCGTTTTATTGTTGCGGTTATGCCAGATGGGGTGCCGGACTGGCTATCACGATCTGAGTCAAAACTAGCCGAAATAGCATTAACCCATCCTGTCATACCGCTTGCAAAGCTCGCAACCACTCAAGTAGCTCTGGGGGCAGTTGATAGGCTAGTGCGACGCGGCTTGCTAATGATGTCCTGTTTTACCCCAACTGATGCGGCTCATATTTTGAACCGGTTCGATGCTTTTGACAGGCAGGCAGCGATGCGCGGGGGCACCTTACTAGCCCGCCAGAAATCTGCTGCAGGAACGCCTATTGCCGCCTCACCCGAAGCGTTAGCAGAGTTAGTGTTAGCGGCCCTTACACGCCAATCAGCGATTGGTTTGATGGATGCAGCGCTCGCCGAAGATGGTAAGGGTGAGCGCGCTGTATCCTCCTCGCCCCTGCTTGTTGGCCTGTTTGATGAGGCCCGTCACAGCAGACAGACAGCAACCTCACATAGTTTGTGCCTTGATGTGCCGCTGATTGCCCTTGGGGCGTCTGCTGCCACCCATTACCCCGATATTGCAGCGCGCCTCGGCGCAACGCTTATTGTGCCAGAGCATGCTGATGTAGCCGGCGCGGTTGGCGCAGCAGCCGGCTCAGTGCGCCAGCGTGTAAGCATCATTGTGACCCAGCCAACTGACGGGCTGTTCAGAGTGCATCACCCTGATGGAGTGAATGATTTTGCCGCCCGTGATGAAGCGCTTCAACATGCCGAAGACGTTGCAAAGCTGCTAGCTGAAACCCGCGCTAATGCCGCAGGTGCGCGCAGCCCAAGCCTCACCTGTGATAGACATATCTCAGAGGTTGATATTGGCGGC
>DGJU01000059.1:2913-5081 GCA_002387605.1 Alphaproteobacteria bacterium UBA4588
GGTGATTTTTTGCCAAGCTTGTTTTCTGCCCTTTGATGTAATGGATAATAATGCATGACCCACCACGACCGCACGCTGATTACCAGTACACATTGGGGGAGCTTTCGGGCTGACTTGCGTGATGGCAAGCTTATTGGCCTGAAAGATTTTGAAACAGATAAAGACCCCTCGCCGATTGGTCAGGGGCTACTAGATGTCTTAGAGGGCCCGACCCGCATTGCCCGCCCCGCCATCCGGAAAAGCTGGCTGGAGAACGGCCCCGGAAGCAATCCGCATTTGCGCGGCAAAGACCCCTTTATTGAAGTATCATGGGACGAAGCCGAGACGCTGGTTGCAGCTGAATATAAACGGGTTAGTGAGACCTTCGGCAATCAGGCGATTTTTGCTGGCTCTTATGGCTGGGCGAGTGCTGGCCGGTTCCATCATGCCCAAAGCCAGATTCACCGGTTCCTGAATTGTATTGGCGGTTATACCCGCTCAGTTAACACCTATAGCTTTGCGGCGGCAGAAGTGATGGTCCCGCACGTGCTGGGGGATTTCCGCTCGTTCGTATACGATATAACAAGCTGGCGGAATATTGCCGCCCATACCGAGCTGATGGTAACATTTGGTGGTATCCCACTTAAAAACGGTCAGATAAGTCAGGGCGGAACAGCCTCTCATATCCAAAAAGACAGCCTGATGAGCGCGGTGAATGCCGGTGTCGAATTTATCAATATCTCGCCCTTACGCAGTGACTTGCATGATGCCTGCCAGGCTGAATGGATTCCGCTTCGCCCGAATGCAGATACAGCTCTGATGCTTGGGCTGTGTCATACATTATATGATGAGGGCTTGCATGATGCTGATTTTCTAGCCCGGTGCACCGCAGGGTTTGACCGGTTTGAACGATACCTTCTTGGCACAGATGATAATGTGCAGAAATCAGCCGACTGGGCCGCGCCATTATGCGATATGAACGCAGATGATATTCGCGCCCTTGCCCGCCGCATGGCAGCCAAGCGCACAATGATTTCTATCAGCTGGTCGCTCACCCGCCAGCATCATGGCGAGATGCCCTATTGGACAGCGATTACGCTAGCAGCGATGCTTGGGCAGATTGGTCTGCCGGGCGGCGGTATAGGCTTTGGCTATTCTGCGGTGAATACGATTGGCAATGCGCTGCGCCAGCTTGATTTTGCTGCCCTGCCGCAAGGCCGCAATGCCGTTTCCTCATTTATTCCGGTTGCGCGCATTAGCGATATGCTGCTGAATCCGGGTGCTGAATTTCAATATAATGGCACGCAATATCACTATCCTGACATTGAGATGATGGTCTGGGCAGGCGGCAATCCATTCCACCATCATCAGGATCTTACGCGGATGCTGAAAGCATGGCAGAAGCCAGCCACTATTCTGGTGCATGACTGGTGCTGGAATGCCAATGCGCGGCATGCTGATATTATCCTGCCCTGCACGCATCCGGTTGAGCGTGAGGATATGGCGCTGACACCGCGCGACCCTTATGTGCTGAGCATGGATAAACTGATTGAGCCCTATTGTGATGCGCGCGACGACTATAGCATTCTGTCAGGCATTGCGCGCCAGCTTGGCGCTGAGGACGCCTTTACAGAAGCGCGAACAGCAGCAGAATGGCAGCGCTGGATTTACGATGTAAGCCGTCAGAAAGTTGCCGAACAGGATGTTACCTTCCCTGATTATGATACGTTCCGCGCCGAAGGCTGGTTTAAAATTCCGCCGCCAGATAAAGACCCTATCTTGATGCAGTCTTTCCGCGCTGATCCGGCTGCCAATCCGCTCAAAACGCCTAGTGGCAAGATTGAAATTGGCTCAGATGTTATTGCTGGATTTGAGCATTCCACATTTCCGCCGCATCCTGCTTGGGAGGCACCTGCTGAATGGCTTGGCAGTGCAGATCGCGGCACCCGCTTACATATGATTTCGAACCAGCCTGTCTCAAAACTACATTCCCAGCTTGACCATGGCAGTGTGAGCCGTGCGGCAAAAATCCAAGACCGCGAGACAATGACCATTCATCCTGATGATGCGGCCCGCTTGCAGATTACCGAACATGAAGTTGTGAAGGTGGTGAATGACCGCGGCGCGTGTCTGGTGGCGGCTGTCATAAGTGATGATGTGATGCCGGGGGTTATTGTGATTAGCACCGG
>DGJU01000059.1:5137-6737 GCA_002387605.1 Alphaproteobacteria bacterium UBA4588
AGGCGATGCGCTGGCAGATGGCCCGCTCTTATGCAAACATGGCAACCCGAATATGCTGGCACCTGATAATGGGACCTCTTGCCTTGCCCAAGGCCCCGGCGCTCATTCCTGTCTGGTAGAGATTATGCGATTGGCCAGCCCGCCGCCGCCTGTCACAGCGTTTGACGCTCCTGATTTCTGCGCCCGTACAAAGTAGCTCTGTTGCAGCAATGCGGCAAAATGACTGTTTGTATCAGAGCATTTTAGCACTGTTCGCTCACCCCAGCAGCCGGCGCATATAAATTATTATCAGCCGGAAATGTGCCATCATTCACCGCCTGCCGGTAGAACGCGGCGGCCTCGGCGATAACGCCTTTAAGATTACTAAAATGATGTACGAATTTTGGCCTAAAGTCATCGAATAGGCCCAGCATATCTTCACTGACTAAAATCTGTCCATCACAAGCACATGACGCGCCGATACCGATAGTGGGCACAGGACAGGATAGGGCGAGCGCGCGGGCAACCGGTTCCACAATTCCCTCACAGACAATCGCAAAGGCGCCTGCATTCACAAGCGCTTCCATATCCAGATGAAGTTGATTGATAGATTCCTCAGTGCGGCCCATAACCTCAAATAATTTCGGCGGCCTGACCTGTTGCGGCAATAACCCGATATGCCCCATCACAGGAATCCCAGCAGACGTGAGCGCTGCCACCTGTTTGACCATTTGCTCGCCGCCTTCTAATTTAACACCATCAGCTCCCGTTTCAGCCATGATTTTTAATGCAGACCGGCGCGCCTGCCCCGGGCTTCTCTCATAGCTTCCCGCTGGCAAATCAACGATAACAAGCGCTGTTTTGGCCCGCGAGGCAACCGCCTTGCCATGCCGAATCATGATATCAAGTGTCATGTCTGCTGTGCTATCAAACCCATAGATTGTCATTGCCAGAGAATCCCCGACAAGCAACAAATCGCAATGCTCATCAAGCACCGCTGCCATCGGCGCGGTTGAGGCCGTCAGACACACAATCTTGCACTCGCCTTTCAGCGCCATAAAATCCGAAATATATGAGGGATGAACGTTGAAAGGCATGTTTCAAATCTTTCTTCATTTTCCAGCATTACGACCCACCACCTATAGAGGCGCTAAGCTGTTTGCATACTCTCCTTATAGGTTGTATTTATTATTTGTAAATCCCTTTTTAGCTTTTTTTAGATCAATAGGCGATTACAAGCCTAAAACACAAGCGAGGACTATGATGGCAGAGCAAGAAATTGAGATAAAAGTCAATAAGTTGCTAGAATCAGCTGATAGGCAAAAAGATATTTATAATATTTTAGGTGCTTTAGAACATTGCGATGACGCGCTCAAGATTGACCCAAATAGCTGGAAAGCATGGGCGAAGAAAGCTGAGATCAAATTTCATGGCGGCTTAGCCGACAGCAACCAAACCATGGTAGAGCAAGCCGTTCAGTGTTATTATAAAATGCTCGAATTAATCCCTGAAACTAATGAATTTCGCGCTGAACACGCGAAGTATTGGAATAACATATCTGAAGCATATCGCTTTCTTGGGGATGCTAATCTTCAGATCGGTTGCTTGGAAGAAGCACATC
>DGJU01000059.1:6778-7392 GCA_002387605.1 Alphaproteobacteria bacterium UBA4588
AAGTTTCAATTTCTTATGCAGACAATCCCTTAGCGTTTTTACCATGGCTAGTAATGCTTGCCCTCGTTTCATGGCCGCTTATCTGGGCTATTCGCTTAACAATAAAATCAGCTGATAAAGCTGAAATAATGGAACAGAGTTTTTGGCGACAAGACCTTGTGGAACAATATATTGTTACTTTGAGAGACACAAAAATAAACGAGCGAGTGAGAAAAATCGAAACTGATTATCTTTATCACTGGATGAATAATAGTCCTGCTGAAACATTGGAGCGCCTCAGCGGGAAAGGCGGCGACCCAAAAGGCCATATGCTTGAAGAATTTCTCAGCCGCATTGTTGCACTTCTCAAAAAATAAAAGCCCAGCAGAACAATTTCGATAAACTCAGCAGAGGGACCCCGCCCCTCTGCGCAAAAGGTTAATCATGCTAGCGTTTCGGTCTGCACTGAACGGAGCGCCTCTCATGAAATCTTTTCTGATGACCCTGATAACAGCCTGCCTGCTAACTGCCGCCCCCATCACCATCACATATGCGCAAAATTTCGATAAAGCCGTCAAGGCTTACGAGGCAGGTGATTATACCACCGCCGCGAAAGAATTCCGTTTGCTTGCTGA
>DGJU01000041.1:0-2931 GCA_002387605.1 Alphaproteobacteria bacterium UBA4588
GGCAGGTTTGCGCCCGGCATTGGTATAACCCGGCCATCTTTATATTTGCCAATCCGTGCACCAAGAACGATAGCGCCAGCAAGAGCTGCCCAGCCACCAACTGAGTGAACAACAGTTGATCCGGCAAAATCAAGAAAGCCCATCGCATCAAGGAAACCGCCGCCCCACTTCCAGCTTGCCTGCAGGGGATAGATGAAAGCAGTCAGGATGAATGTAAACAAAAGAAACGGCCATAATTTGATCCGTTCAGCAACTGTACCAGATACGATAGATGCGGTTGCCGCACAGAACATCAACTGGAAGAAATAATCAGATGCGGTAGACGCATAGCCTAAATCATCAGCACCAGCGGCATCAACACCAACCGGCTCTAAGACAGCAATCGCAGGGAACAGAGCTGAGAAAACGCCGTCAGCTGCCCAATCGCCCAAAGGATACATAAGGTTGTATCCGATGAGATAATAGCCAATGGCTGCAATCGAAAATAACGCCACATTCTTAGTTAACTGGGTAGAGGTGTTTTTGGAGCGGACGAGACCGGCTTCAAGCATACAAAACCCACATGCCATAAACATGACAAGAAAGCCGCCCACAAGGAACAGCAGCGAGTTCAGAATGAATATACCATGTTCAGGCACTTCCTGAGCGAAGGCTGGCTGGCTGAGGCCAGCAAGCGCAAGGCCGAGAGCCACAGCGCGCATGGTAGAAAATTTCGTGAAAGACTTCAACATTTTAGAGTTACTCCTCGTTTAAATTCAAAAGACTGGCCGGCATCAAAACCGACACGAGGTCTTAAAGAGCTTCAGCACCGGCTTCACCGGTCCGAATTCGCACAACTTCCTCAAGATTGAGGATGAAAATTTTGCCGTCACCAATTTTGCCGGTCTCAGCAGTCTCGCGGATAGCTTCGACTGTTTGTTCGGCAATCGCGTCATCAACTGCAACTTCTAGTTTTATTTTTGGCACAAAATTCACAGCGTATTCAGCGCCGCGATAAACTTCTGTTTTACCTTTTTGACGCCCATATCCCTGAACTTCAGAAACTGTCATGCCAAGAAGACCTAGATCAGACAGCTTGTCCTGAACTTTATCCAACAAACCTGGCTGGATTACTGCGATTACATATTTCATTTTAACCTCGATAGTTACGCTCTGAAAAAACGTGAGTGGCTTTTAGTCGTTAGGGCAGTCTTTTTTTGGGGTCAGGCGCTGCCGCTCCCGTGTTTGTCTGCATTTGACAGACAACTACTTAGCAAATAAGACATAGACTGAATGGTGCTTAATTTAGTCTACTGCGATGCATTTTTTGCATCACGACTGATAAGAATTATTAGTTTTACATTAAGAAAAAGGGGGAAGAACCAGAATGAACACCCCTGTTATCTCTCTGCTTTTATTGATTTAATAAGGATTTCAAATGCGCCATTTAACACAGTTACGTTACATTGATGTGGTCGCTCGCGAAGGGTCAATTCGTAAGGCGGCAGAAAAACTTTCAATCACATCTACGGCGCTGAATAGACGAATTCTGGCGCTAGAGGACGAAATTGGAACCCCTCTTTTTGAAAGATTACCCGGTGGGGTAAGACTCAACACAGCCGGTGAGTTGTTTATTCAGCATGTCCGCATGCAGATCACTGACCTGTCGCGTGTGCTATCTCACATTGCTGATTTATCTGGCATAAGACGCGGTAATGTCCGCATTGGGGCAGGACCTGAGATTGTGGGCGCGTTTTTGCCAACCCAAGTCGCTGATTATCGCAAACAGCATAGCGCTGTTACCTTTGAGATTGTCCGGATGGGATCAGAAGAAACCCTCGCCAGCTTGCGGTCTCTGGATATTGATATCGGGATTGTGTTTGATTCAGTGTTGCCCTCTGATGTCCAAATCGTTGCAACAGCCATCCAGCAGCTCAACGTCATTATGTCAGCGACCCATCCGCTTGCAGAGAAAAAACAGATTAGGCTGCAAGATTGCGCCCCCTACCCCATTATTCTACCGCGCACAGCAGGCGGCATCCGGACATTGATTGATGTTGGTTTGGTGCGCTCATCAGTAACGCTCGAACAGACTATTCTGTCTGATAGCTATGACTTTATGACCAATTATATCAGCCATGAAGAAATTCTTGGCTTCCAGATCCCACTCGGCATGTCGCCTTACCTGACTGAGAGGCAGGGTGTTGTACATCGCACTATTGATAGTCAAGACGTCCCGACAGGTCTTATTCATATCGTCCAGACAAAAGGCCGTGTTCTCCCCGTTGCGGCGGCAAAATTCATGGACCAGATTGTACAGAACTTACACGCAGAATTTGAGGATAGCGCGCGCTAGCTTTTGGCTCTTACTGCTGTATTTGACGCCTGCAAAGAGCGCTGCGGCCATAAAAAAAGAGAGGATGGAGACCATCCTCTCTTCCGTGAAATTTAGCAAAGTCAGATCAGTTGCCTAACATATTGGACTGTTCGGCAAAAAGACGAGACCTAAGAGGCGAGAGATTGCTCACACCTCGCGATGCCGCCTACTACTTGACCTGCCTGCTTAAATGAATCACTCGACATATGATCACCTCCTTTTCTATGCTGTTTCCGATAAAGCGAACCGCATCCTCCCACCGGGATAATACAATTCTGATTGTACCGTCTCATTGATTGGCAACTTCGTCAATGATGCAATTCACAGCGTGGAATACAGAGGCAAAAAAGCGGCAGAAAAAACAGAGGATAGGGCAAAGAATGCCCTAATCTGTCGTTTAAGACCGCTCTTCTTTAAGACTGGCGCCGTTTAATCGGACCGCCACCGCCTTGACCTGCTGGCTTGCCTTTACGCTTCTTGCCGGCAAGCGATAATGTACTGCCGCCTGCGTCATCATGGGATGCTGCGCGTGCTGGCTTTCCGGCTGGCTTTCCGGCTGGCTTGCCAAACGGTTT
>DGJU01000041.1:2969-7489 GCA_002387605.1 Alphaproteobacteria bacterium UBA4588
CCACCTGGTTTGCCAAAAGGCTTACCGGCTGGCTTGCCGTCCGAGCGCGGCGGGCCACTTTTAGCGCGGAATGGCTTCTTAGAAGAGCCTCCATCCTGCTGTTTATCTTCTGGTGACCAGCGCTTTGGCTTGCGGTCATCAGACGGCCTGTCATCCGCACGACGAGGCGGTCTATCACCCCATTCTTTGCGCTCGCCACGTTCTTTGCGGTCACCCCAGTCCTTGCGGTCTCCGCGGTCTTTACGCTCACCACGGTCTTTACGATCGCCCCAGTCCTTACGGTCTCCGCCGCCGCCGCCACCGCCGCCTCTGCGGCCTTCATCTCTATCCCGGCTAAATTTCTTTGGACGGTTACTGTCACGTGGACCGCGCGAATCTGCAGGCGGGCCATCCAGCATCACAACAGAAATATCATCGCCAAGTGTGCTTTTCGGACCAATTGCAGCTTTAAAGCTCGCAACAGCGCTTTTGGCAATTGCAATATGACTTTCGGCATGATGCAGTCTGATGTGACCAATATCTTTTCGGTTTAAATCGCCATGTCGGGTGAGCATCGCTAGAATAAAGCGCACCTGAACATCTTCTTTACGGCCAACCGACAAGCTAATCCACTGAACATCCATAGGCTCTTCATCACGCCGTGATGCGCTAATCTCATTTAGCTCTTCAGGTGCTGAATAGGAGGCACGATGTGCACGCACTAATGCCGCAGCGATTTCAGCCGGAGAATGCTTCTCAACAAGAGCATTTATCAGTGTTGTTTCATCTTCTTGTGCGGGCTGGGTTAGCGTTTCATGCGTGAGGATGCGTTCATCATCACGCGCCCTGATCGTATCAGCATCCGGAGCCGGCGCAAATTCAGCCTGAATACCTACAATCTGGAGTAATCGCTGGGTTTTGCGGAAACTATTCTGCGGCACCATCAAAATTGAATGCCCTTTGCGTCCCGCCCGGCCTGTTCTGCCGGAACGGTGCAGCAATGTTTCTGACGTTTTTGGAATATCGGCGTGAATTACCAGTTCAAGATCAGGTAAATCAATGCCGCGTGCTGCAACATCTGTTGCAACACAAATACGGGCACGCCCATCACGCATGGATTGAAGCGCCTGATTACGGGCCGCCTGATTTAATTCGCCCGAGAGAGACACAACCTGCAACCCACGATTGGCAAACCGGGCTGACATATACGCAACCGTAGCCCGCGTGGCGCAAAAAATAATAGCGCTCGCATCATCATGAAACCGCAATACGTTAATAATCGCCTTTTCCCGGTCTGATGGAGAAATAAGCACACCACTATAAGTGATATCTTTGTGAGGTTCGCCTGCACCGCCAGCTTCCACCCGAATAGCATCCCGCTGATATCGTTTTGCCATTGTTGCAATCGGCTTTGATACAGTCGCAGAAAACATCAGCGTCCGGCGAGTCTGCGGCATCGCATCCAGCAAAATTTCCAAGTCTTCGCGGAATCCTAAATCAAGCATTTCATCAGCTTCATCAAGAATAACCGCTCTGATATCTGCCAAATCAAGACTATGACGATTTAAATGGTCAACAAGACGGCCTGGTGTTCCCACCAGAATATGAAGACCTCTTTCGAGTGCCTTACGTTCAGCCCTGGGATCCATGCCGCCAACAGCAGATCCGATTTTAAGGCCGGTATCAGCATAAAGCCATATCAGCTCTTTGTGAACCTGCAAGGCAAGCTCACGCGTTGGTGCGATGACAATTGCATGTGGCCCGATAAGCGGAGCGTTAGATTTTTCATCCAGCAGGCTTTCAGCAATCGCCAATCCAAATGCGACTGTCTTGCCTGAACCTGTGCGCGCAGAGACCAGAAGGTCTTTGCCAGCAAAATCTGGGGAGCTAACAGCTATTTGAACATCTGTTAGGGTCGTAAAGCCACGCGCTTCTATTGCGCCGACGAGGGCCGGATGAACCGGGTGCGCCTCATTCATTTTCATAATTCCTTAAAATTAACGCACCAAATATTGCAAAAGGGCTGCGGGCGGTACGTTGTTTCACCGCGCCTCTTGTCTTATTACCTGCAAATGACGTGTTACGCCGCATATTATACCAAAAAGTCATTCTGCACCCGTTGTTTAGCCCAAGCATTCATCCAAAGTAAAGCGATAAGCTAGACAGTCATTCCAAGACCAGCTAGACAAAAGCCTTATATAAGCATTTTTGACGTCATTTAACTTGCTCTGGTCTTGTCTGTACTTCATGTCTTCTCGCACCTTTAGCCTTGCAAATCTACTGTCCAAGTCAACCCGTTTGCTGGTTATTCAACCGCTTGTTGGGATTGGTGATATGCTATGGCATAAGCCATGGATTGACCTGCTAGCGTCACGTTGTGATGTCACGCTTGCAACCAAACCAACAGTTAAAGCCACAACAATTTTCCATGACGCTCCAGCTGGCTTTCAGATTCTTGATATTGACCGCTCACAGCGCGGCACGACAGGACGACATGACGGTATTTTAGGCTTATTCAGACTGGCAGCAGATTTTAAAAAATCTGGCGCCGACACAGCCCTCATCCTTCATTACTCCTCCCGATATGCGATTGCAGCGCGACTTGCCGGCATTACTGCCATTTTTGGTTATGGGAGCAGTCGAAGCCGATGGCTCTATACAGCCGGAAACGGGCTGAGCGCGGAGTGGCGGCAAAAACATGCCATTGATAGAATGGCTGAATATGCCCGCCTGAACGATTTTGCCCTTGAAAAACCTGTCTGGCAGATGAGCGCCTCTGCTGAAGGGGCTGGCGAAGCAAAAAACCTATTGGCTGATATCGGCTTTGTCTCATCTGGTAGAGGGCGACGCCCAGCGCCTTATCTTGTCATTGGTGTCGGGGCAATGCACCCAGACCGGCAATGGGGGGCTGATAATTTTGCGTACCTCATTTCATCCCTGCTGACACATCAAAACCAGTATCGTGTGATGATTATGGGCGGGCCAGATGAAACAGCCCTTATTGAGCAGATTACGGCTCAGCTCAGCGACAGGCATTCTGTGGCTCAGCTCACACGAGTATCATCCTTCACCGGCTCTCTTTCTGGTGCAATTGGCCTGATACAGCTCTCGTCTGGTTATATTGGTAATGATACTAGCCTGCTGAATTTCTCGGCTCTGCTGGGCGTACCTAGTATTGGCTTATTTTCGCAGGCCCGGCCACTTGCCTATTCTGCGCATATCATTGCTCTTGATGTGCTGTCAGATGATGATTACGGCACGCCAGGCATTATCCATAAAATTACCCCCAAGGATGTGATGGAACGGGCGCGCATAGTCTGGCCAGATATGACACCTTCCTCCCCACCTTCCAAAAATTAACCCTGAAAAATTAACCATGAAAGAAAAGGAATTTTTAGATGCCAGCTGTTGATGCTTTGTTTGTTGGTAATGCCATTATGGATGTGTTTGGCAGCTGTGATGATACCTTCCTTACCACCCATGAAATTGAAAAGGGCAGCATGACGCTGGTTGATGAGGCACGCGCGCTCACCCTTTATAACGCAATGTCTGGCGCCCAGGAGCAGTCAGGCGGCTCTGCGGCTAATAGTGCGTTCGGATTTGCCATGCTGGGTGGTTCTGCTGCCTTTTCAGGAAAACTAGCCGATGATGAAGTAGGCAATAGCTTTGTTGCCAACCTGCGCTCAGGCAATGTTCAGTTTACCGGCACCATCGCCGCAGACGGGCCAGCAAGTGCCCGCTCAATGATTTTTGTAACGCCCGATGCGCAGCGTTCCATGAATACATATCTGGGCGCATCTCTGACGATGACAGACGCCAGCATTCAAGATGATATCACTGCAAAATTCATTTATCTTGAAGGGTATTTGTTTGATGCACCAGACGGTCCAGCAATTTTTGCCAAAGCAGCACAGCTTGCCCTAGAAACGCGCGCAGCATTATCACTCACCTTATCTGATAGTTGGTGTGTTGAGCGGCATAAAGACGCCCTGAGCACGTTTATTCGCGACCATGTTTCAATATTGTTCAGCAATCAGGATGAAATTCAGGCTCTGCTGGGTACTGATGATGACGATACCATTGCCAGCTTTGCGCGCGAAATTGATGAGCTGATTGTCACAAAAGGCGCGGCGGGCGCAGATATCTGGCGCAGGGGTGAAAAAACATCTGTGAGCGCCTCACTGCAGGGCCCCGTGATTGATACAACAGGGGCGGGCGACTTGTTTGCTGCTGGTTATCTTTATGGACGAAGCGCCGGCGAGACACCCCATAGATCAGGTCAAATCGCAAGCCTTTGTGCTGGTGAGATCATTAGCCATTACGGGGCACGACCAGAGACAAATCTAGCTGATCTTATCGCCACATTATCATAATGTCTCGCCGATATAGCGTTTGCGTTTTTTTGCTGTAAGCTTGGTTAAATCACCAATAATAAGCCCATCAATGCAATTTTTGAATGTTGCATCAACATTAAAGGTACAGAAACGCAAGCCGCTCTTCTCGAAGGCATCGGTATATTGCTTATATAATGTTGGAACACG
>DGJU01000041.1:7542-10705 GCA_002387605.1 Alphaproteobacteria bacterium UBA4588
TCTGCAAGCACCGTCTTTGTTGTTTGATCGATAACATAAGGTGTTTTTGCCTGTGCTAATCCATCAGGGTCAGGATAATGCTGGCCATAATGCCAGACCAGCATATCGCGCGCCCGTTTTGGAATCGTGGCCGATAATGAAACCGGCCCATAAAGATAGCGTACCTCTGGATGGTGGCGCACATAAGCGCCAATGCCCTGCCACAGATAATCAAGACTGCGCATCCCCCAGTAACGCGGCTGAACAAATGACCTGCCAAGCTCAAGCCCCTCAGACCAAAATCGAGCCATATCGTCAGACCAGTCAAATAAGGTTGAGCAATAAAGGTTTGGCTGAATGCCCGCCTTCCAGCGCCAGCTCTCGCCAAGCCGGTAAGCACCTGCTATTTCACCATGCTCTTCATCCCATAACACCAGATGCCGGTAATGCTGGTCAAACTGGTCAACATCCTTACTCTTTCCTGTTCCCTCCCCCACCGCTCTGAAGGTTACTTCACGCAGCCGGCCTATTTCATCCATAACAGCTGAGTCTGGGGTGGTATCAAATAGCAGGATGCGCTTGCCATCAGCTGTCTGGCCAAGGCACTCAGCTTGCATCAATTCCTCTTTTATGACTTGCCCATCACGGGGATGAATAATCGTTCGCTCGGTCAAAAAGACAGGCTTGCCGCGCTTGCCAAGTTTATAGAGGTGCTGGCGAATAAGTTTTGCTTTCTCGGCCCGTGGAACAGGCAGGCTAGCAATCTGGTCATACCGTATCAGCTCGCCAATTTTAAAACTGACAGTGCCCCTAAATCTGAACATCTCACGCGGCAAAAGCAGCATGGAAAAAGCTTTGTTTAGTCGCGAGCATGTGTAAAAAAAGCCCGAATTCCGCGCCTTTATCCGTATGGGCAGAAGCGGTGCCTGGGCGCGTTCTGCAAATCGCAGAAATCCGGCATTCCATTTTCTGTCTCTGATGCCCTTGGCGCCTGCCCGGGAGACTTCACCGGCGGGAAAGACAATCACAGCTTGTTCATTTTCAAGCGCGGCATGAATGCGCGATACATCACGCCTGCCTGTCTCACCCCCCATAGTATCGACCGGCAGCATTAATCCTGACAGAGGCGAAATTTGCATCAAAATATCATTAGCAATAATTTTTACATCGCGCCTAATTGAGCCAACAAGATGCAGAAGAGCAAGCCCATCTAGCGCGCCAAGCGGATGATTAGCGATGATAATTACCCGCCCCGTAGCCGGAATATTCTGACTGTCGGAATGTTGTGTATGATAGGTAAATGATAGATTTTCGAAAATATGGTTAATAAAATCAAAATTGTAGCGCTGTCCATGTTCAGCAAGAAACATATTTATCCTGTCTTGATAGACAAGCCGCCTTATTCCCCACTTACATAGTCGTTGCAGCAGTGCGGGACATTTTGTAAATCCGGGCATGTGAGCCGATAGAGCTGCACCGACATCAATCTGTGTCATCAGCTCTAGCGGGGGACTCTCCGGCATTTTACTATCTTTTATGACTGTATCATTCATGTTTCATGCAAAGCTCTGCTCTTGCGCCCCCTTGAAAAAAACAGATATTTAGAGCAGCGCTTATAGCTCTATAAATATAAAAAACATTGCCACAATATGTACCAGCTACATTAACCAGTAAAAGGTAAGCTATTTATAGCAGAGTATAAGTTAGTCTGCTCTGGTATCCCAATAGTCACGGCCATAATCTTGTAAAATTTCATCGCCAGCAGAAATGGCTCTTTTTGCTGTGAAACAAACAAACCTCACATCATCATCATCTATCTGCCATTCTGCATTGGCATCGTCTGAGTGATTATACATCATGCCGTATCCCATCACGCATAGATAATCATTAGGATTATCTGGGCTGGTAAATAAATAATCCTGCAACCGGGTTGCATCGGATAAATCATCATCATCAATAACAAGATAAGGGCAGCGCTCTAATATCTCGCCCGTTACAAAATCACGCAGCGCAAAGACGCCCTGACCATGCAAAGGCGAGTCCTGCACAGCAATATTAAGTCCCGTGTTGCAGAGCGAAGTTTGTTTGGTCATGAGAAATATATGCCTATTGTGAGGGGGAATTTAGCTGACACAAACCATAACAAGCATGGTTTTGACAAGTAAAACAGCCTCGCATCCCAACTACGCCCTTTGCTAACCGGCTTTTTCCGGCACATTATTATTTGTCAGCATGCTGCGCCACACCTTGTCGGGAAGCGGACTTGTTATCCGCATCATTATCCAAACAACCAGCATGGTGAACAAGAAGCGACCACCCAGAATAACAAGCAGGCTGGGACCAAGAAGCATAACAACTGCAGTATCTTCAAACACACTATGTAATAGGTTGATGAGCACCAAGACGCCAAATACATCATGTCGCGGTATGCTGCCTGTGCGGACTTCCTTGATAAGCAAGCCGCCGCCAAATCCAAGGCCTAGCGTCACACCAACAACAGCAATTGTTGACGCCTGCCCACCAACACCCAAAAGCGAGAGAAATGGCGTGAGAAGCCGATGCATCAATGCTTCTATGCCAACCGCCTTAAGAAGCGCCAGAAAACTGAGCAATATAATGATAATCAGCTGAACCAGAATCAGACCCTGAACCTGATTGACGCCCCATGCCCATAAGCTGGTGGTAACCTCAAAGGTTGGTAGGCTGATAAATGCGGGGGCTGATAACCATCCTGTAATATCGAGTAGCTGGTTCAAAAAGGCACAGAAAACAAACGCGCCCCCAACCCGAATCAGAAATGTTACCCGCATTCTGACCCCCGCTTTGCGGGAAATCAGCAATTCTACAGGTAATGAATGTGTAAACAGCATAAAGCTGGCAAGAATGGAGGCCTGCCCAATGCTAAAATCAGCAGCAAGTGGGACAGAAGACATCACAATCAAGCCAGCATAAGGGTTTGTAAGCATGGTGGTTGTAACAACCACAACAAGACTGGCGGGCAATCCAATCAAAGAGAGAAGTGGCGCACAGATAGAATCAAGCCAACTGACAAAACCAATTTCGCTCAAAACTTTCACAGCCAACAAAGTAGGGACCATTATCTTAAAAAGTTCCCACGAGACCTCAACAATATCACTATAAAGTTTTTTAAGTGCTGTTTTCATAACTAACCATCTGAATTAAA
>DGJU01000031.1 GCA_002387605.1 Alphaproteobacteria bacterium UBA4588
CGGTGTGCCATCTTATCAGTTCTACCGTGAGGGCACAGCTGATAGGCAGATTAATGATAGTTTTATTGCCCAATGCCTCGCGGTAGACTGTTCTGTGATTCATGTTGGGGGAACCTGTTTGGCAGACCCTGTAGATTTTGAAAAATGGATGACGCTTATAAATGCTGCGAAGGAAAAGGGCTGTCTTGTGTCTCTTGACCCAAATATCCGCCCGAGCCTGATTGACGATGTTGCTGAATTCAGTACTCGTATGACAAGAATGTTTGAGGCTGCCGATCTGATTAAAGCGAGTGATGAGGATTGTGAGACATTATTTGGCTCATCAGCGCTTGATGAGCTTGTCACCGGACCGTTTGCAGGTGCCCAGCTTGTTGTGATCACCAGTGGTAGCAAAGGGGCGGTTGGTCGCATGGCCAATGGAACAACAAGGGATGTGCCGTGCGCGCCTCTGGCAACTCTTGTCGATACAGTTGGTGCAGGCGACTGCTTTCAGGCAGGGCTGCTTGCACAGCTCTGGCACGGGGGATATCTTTGGTCGCATGAGACACTTGCATCGCTTACATCAAACGCTTTTTATGATGCCATTGCATTCGGCCATGAAGCTGCTGCTATTAATTGTAGTCGTCATGGATGTAACCCCCCTTGGATAAGGGAATTGAGATCATTATAGAAAATAGCGTATAAGCAGAATAACTTATTTTGTTCTTGCGCAGTAGGGCGACCATTATGACCGAACAGACATCACAAATTGCTACTGTTCCTGATAGTGATTACGTTATTTTTGGCGGTACAGGCGACCTTGCCTTACGCAAGATATTTCCGGCATTTTTCTGGCGGTTTCTCGATGGCCAGGTCACAGAGAATTTCCGTCTTATTATCGCAGCTCACCATATTGTTAGCCGTGATGACTTTGCCGAAAAGCTTCGGCCTAACTGCGAAGATGCGTTTACCAGCGGTGTAGCAAATGATGATAATTTTGCTGCATTCATCGGCCTAATGAATATTATTGAGCTGGATGTTGTTAGCGGCAAAGGGGCTGATAACCTTGCAGGGCTCATTAATGAGAAGATATCGGCTGACCGGCCTTGCATTTATTATCTTGCGGTTGCGCCTAGTCTTTTTGGGGCAAGCTGTCAGCTACTGCAGCAGGCAGACCTTGTTCATCCGCAGAGCCGGCTTATCGTTGAAAAGCCGCTTGGGCATGATGGTCCATCGGCAAAACTTATTAATAATGAAATCTTATCTGTTTTTACCGAAGAACAGATTTACCGAATTGACCATTATCTTGGCAAAGAGACAGTGCAGAATTTGATGGCGTTGCGGTTTGCAAACATCATCTTTGAATCGCTGTGGAGCAATAACCATATTGACCATGTCCAGATAACGGCTGCCGAAACTGTTGGCGTTGGACAGCGTGCCGAATATTACGATAAGTATGGTGCGGTCCGTGACATGCTACAAAATCACCTGTTGCAATTATTATGTCTGGTTGCAATGGAGCCACCATCCCAATTTAATGCAAGCCAAGTCCGTGATGAAAAGCTCCGAGTTTTACGCGCATTACGCCCTGCTAATTCTGAAGATATCGTGCGTGGCCAGTATCAGGGATATGAAGCTGAACTGGGGCGTACATCAAATACTGATACCTTTGTTGCCCTCAAGGTGTTTGTTGATAACTGGCGCTGGGCGGGGGTTCCTTTTTACATTCGTACAGGTAAAAAAATGGCTGTACGGGCAAGCGAAATCATTATTACCTTTAAGCGCCGCCCGCATGATATTTTTTCCACAATCGGGCAGAGCCAGAAAGGTGATGCGCCGAACCGGCTGGTCATCAGAGTTCAGCCTCAAGAAGGCTTGCGACTGCAATTAACCTCCAAGGAGCCAGGCCCTGGCGGCATGCGGTTTTTCCCATCAGAGCTAAATCTATCATTTGGCGAGACTTTTGATCAGCGTCTGCCGGACGCCTATGAGAGGTTGCTGATGGACACCGCCAGAGGCAATCAAACCTTATTCATGCGTCTTGATGAGGTGCTCGCGGCATGGCAGTTCATCGACCCGATTATAGATATGGCAAAAGATACTGCGCCTCATCTATACCGTGAAGGAACAATGGGGCCAGCAGATACGCTTTTAGCCAAGGCTGGGCGTGACTGGATTGACCCGTCTGAAGATGGCTAATAGCACGAGCCTGTTACGGTTTTTTTAAAAGACTATCTAAGAGATAAAGGCGTCAGCCTGCCAATACCCTTTTACGGGGAGAAAGAGTTCATAATGCCGGAAAAAACGCCAGATTATACATTGCATCCAAAGGTGGCTGCTGTGCTTGAGCGTATCCGCAAACGGAGTGCCGCACCACGGGCGGCCTATCTTGAACAGCTTCAGATTATGGAAGATGACCCGGATTCAGACCGCGGCTTTGTGTCCTGCTCGAATATTGCCCATGCGGCAGCAGGTGCTGGCTCGGACCAGCCTGAGCTTCTATCTGGCGCAAAACCGCATATCGGCATTGTAACATCCTATAATGACATGCTGTCAGCGCATCAGCCATTTGAGCAGTTCCCAGCCATCCTGAAAGCCGCCGCGCGGCATGCCGGAGCGACAGCCCAAGTTGCTGGCGGTGTTCCGGCAATGTGTGATGGTGTTACCCAAGGCCGTCCCGGGATGGAACTTTCCTTGATGTCGCGTGATGTGATTGCGCTATCAACTGCGGTGGCTCTTAGTCATGGTGTGTTTGATGCGGCGCTCTGTCTTGGTGTGTGTGACAAGATTGTCCCGGGGCTTGTCATGGGCGCTCTTGGTTTTGGCCATTTACCGGTTATTTTTGTGCCAGCTGGCCCAATGAGTAGTGGCCTGCCAAATGATGAAAAAGCGGCCATCCGCAAAGCCTTTGCCAGAGGTGAGGTTGAGCGGAGTGATCTGCTGGCGGCCGAAGCCTCTGCCTATCATGGCCCTGGCACCTGTACCTTTTATGGGACGGCTAATTCGAACCAGATGTTGATGGAAGTGATGGGGCTGCACCTACCAGGGGCTGCCTTTGTTCATCCGCATAGTGATTTGCGTCAGGCACTAAATGTTGCTGCCAGCCAGCAGGCTGTTGCCATTAGCCGCAAATCTGATAATCCGCGTCCCATTGGCCGGATGCTTGATGAGCGCAGTTTTGTGAATGCGATTGTTGGATTGCATGCAACAGGCGGGTCAACCAACCATACGCTTCATTTGCCAGCGATGGCTGCGGCGGCTGGGATTGAGCTATTATGGGACGATTTTTCTGACCTGTCCGAAGTTGTTCCTTTGCTGACGCGGATCTATCCAAATGGACAGGCAGATGTAAATCATTTCCATGCAGCTGGCGGGATGGCTTTTGTAATTCGTGAATTGCTGGAAGCAGGCTTGCTTGACGCCTCAGCCCAGACAGTCTGGGGCGAGTGCCTTGCTGATTATGCTTGCGAGCCATGCCTTGATAAGTCTGGCTTGTCATGGCAGAGCGCTGCCACCAGCTCGCTTGATACAACTATACTGGCTCCGGCATCTGCTCCGCATGCCCCGACAGGGGGTCTGAAAATGCTACATGGCAATAGTGGTAAGGCTGTGATTAAGATTTCGGCAGTAAATCCAGAACATCACAAGATTACCGCGCCAGCAGCTGTATTTACCCATGAAGCAGATGTGAAGGCAGCCTATAAGGACGGGTCTCTTAACCGGGATGTTATTGTGGTAGTGGTGGGTCAGGGTCCGGTTGCCAATGGCATGCCTGAGCTTCATAGTTTGACGCCTATGCTGACCAATCTTCAGGATCAGGGCTTTGCTGTGGCGCTGGTCACTGATGGCAGAATGTCAGGCGCATCAGGCAAAGTGCCAGCCGCAATTCATGTCTGTCCCGAAGCTGTCAATGATGGCCCTATCGGCAGAATTCGGGATGGTGATATCATCACTCTGGATGCTGTTGCTGGTACATTAGAGGTGGCAGCAGACCTCTCAGCACGCACAGGTAATGTATCAATTTCGCCTGTGCACCAGTCCGGATTTGGGCGCCAGTTATTTGCAAGTATGCGCGCCCATGCCCATTCAGCCGAAGCCGGTGGCGGTATTAACGTAGTGAAAGAAATATAATGAAAATTGATGATATTCTCACCCTTGGCCCGGTAATGCCGGTTATTGTGATTGATGAGGCTGAACATGCAGTAGCGCTTGCTGATGCATTGTTGGCAGGCGGCATTCGCACGATTGAAGTTACGTTGCGAACAGATGCTGCGCTGGATGCTGTGCGGGCTATTCGTGATGCACGCCCTGATATGGTTGTGGGTGTTGGCACTATTATATCGCCAGCCTTGGCGCGTGCCGCTATATCGGCTGGTGCACAGTTTGGGGTAAGCCCGGGCGCAACAGATGCTGTTCTTGATGGGTGTGAGGCAGCTGGATTGCCGCTGCTTCCGGGCGCTACAACCGTCTCAGAAATGATGCGCTTGGCAGAACGCGGCTATAACAGGTTGAAATTCTTCCCTGCAACAGCGGCAGGCGGGCCAGCATTTCTGAAATCACTTATTAGCCCGCTACCAGATTTGCGCTTTTGCCCAACGGGCGGCATTACCGAAAGCACAGCACCTGACTGGTTGAGCCTTGCTAATATACCGTGCCTTGGTGGCAGCTGGATTGCGCCTGCTGGTGATATAAAATCCGGCGATTTTGCTGGCATTACAGCACGGGCACTAAAAGCAAGCCGCCTTGGCGGATAACAAGTCACGTTAAGGTGTGGTGATGAATAATGAGCAAGCACCATGGCAACGATTAGGCTCTAGCCTGAAACTTGGCCTGCGGGCATGCTCTGAATCAGACTGGCTTCCATATGATGATTTATTCGGCGATGGATTAGCGCGCGCGCGTCAGTTAAGCCTGAAACAGCAGCTATCTGCTGAACGTCATAGTGATGTGTTTGCCGCTGTGCCCGACACACAAGCTGCAGGCCAAGAGGTGCTGGAGATGGTCTGCACACATCTTGCTACGCATCATAAAACACCGGCAGGAGACCCTGATATCTCAGCGCACCCACTTGATGCCGCTGCTAGGTTAGTGCCTGAAGATTTGCTTTTATTAGCGCCGCAGGAGCGTATAACAGACGCGCAAGGCGGCGATTATGGCTGGCATCTTGTTGCGGCATCATTATGTTTTCCGGCCCATTGGGTGCTGGCAGATAAAATGACGAAACCATTGACAGATATTCACGCCCCTGTGCCGCATTATCAAGAGCGGCTTGCAGCGCCCATGGACCGCTTTTTTACCCATATGCAGGTTGGTCCTATAAGTGCCCGTATGAACTGGTCTCTGCAATTTGGTGATACGCTTTATATCCCCCATCGTTCTGCCCATATTCCTGCTGGCACAGTCAAAGCCTATGAGCATCTCTATGCCCGGATGGAACATCAGACACTCCGGAAGCTGCCCCAGACGGGTCATATTCTGTTTACCATCCGCACCCACATCGTGCCGGTTTTACACTGGAAAGAAACACCCAATGCGATTCGCGATTTGCTCGCCTTAATGGATGGGATGTCTGCTGAAACGCGCGCCTATAAAGGCGTAGACTTATATCGCGACGCATTACAGCATTGTCTACTTTCAGTATAGATTTAGTGTTGCATCCTATTAGTAGGATAGGGTGAAAACATGTTATATTGCCCAAATGAGCCTCGTACCTCACAGCAGTGCGAGGCGTCAGGACGTCTCTTATTTTTGAAAAAAGTGCAACAGATTATGACTTCTAACCAAACCGAAATACAAGCTTCTCTTATGGCCCGTCTTACCGCATCAGCAGCTGAGATGCGCGAACAGCATTTACGGGATCTTTGCTCTGGTGCACGAGATGAGTTTAGCCTGTCGCTTGATGATTTGAGCGTTGATTTTACGCGCCAGCCAGTAACATCCAGCATTATGCAGCAGTTATGCCAGCTAGCTGAGATAAGTGGCTTGAAGGATTTTCAGCAGCAGATGATGACAGGTCAGGCTGTTAATATAAGCGAAAACCGTCCTGTTCTGCATTGTGATTTGCGCGCCCCAGCACGCCTTCACTCCGACGAATGGCAGCAGCTTTCACGGTTTGCAGATACCGTTCGGGCAGATGAAAAAATACGGCATGTTATCAATCTTGGTATTGGTGGGTCTGATCTTGGCGGCGCTATGGTGCTGAAGGCACTGGCACATGATTGTGATGGGCCGGATGTTTATTTTGCTGGTAATATTGATCCTGCGGCCCTTGGAGATGTGCTGAAACGCTGTACGCCAGAACATACCCGTATCATCATTACATCCAAAAGCTTCACCACTGCAGAAACATTAATGAATGCAGCTATGGCGCGTGACTGGCTGATAAAAGCTGGGGTGGATGCTGATGCTGCCTTTATCGCTGTTACGGCCGCACCAGACAAAGCTCGCGCTTATGGGATTGAGGGCGATAAAATCTTCAGTTTCTCTGATGGAATAGGGGGCCGCTATTCTGTTTGGTCAGCGGTTGGACTGCCGGTCATGATTGCGATTGGGGCAGATAAATTCAGCTCTTTTCTGGGCGGCGCTCATGCTATGGATCAGCATGTTATGGCGGCACCATTTGCAGATAATATCCCTGTTATAATGGGCCTGCTCAGGGTCTGGCATAGACGCTATTTTGACCGGTCAAGCTACGCCATCATTCCGTATTCTGAGCGGTTATCGCGGCTTCCGGCATGGGCACAGCAATTGGAAATGGAAAGCAATGGCAAGCGTGTTAGTCGTCATAATGAGCCACTTGATGCGCCGGCTGCACCGCTTATCTGGGGCGAGGCCGGCACTAACGCACAGCATAGTTTTTTCCAGTTTCTGCATCAGGGGGTAGATGAAATTCCGCTTGATATATTGCTGCCGCTTAGCCCCAGTAATAATGCTGATGATCCGTTCTGGAAGGCGCATCATATGACGCTGGTTGCAAATGCAGTTGCCCAAGCCGAAGCGCTTGCCTTTGGCACTGATAATCTAGATAACCCGCATCAGCATTTTCCCGGTAATCGGCCGAGCATTGTTATTAGCTGGGAGAAAACAACGCCTTATGCGCTTGGCCGTCTGCTGGCTCTGTATGAGCATGTTACGATAGTGAGCGGGTTCCTGTTCGGCGTAAACAGTTTTGATCAATGGGGTGTTGAGCTTGGCAAAGCCCGCGCAATCGCTCTTGAAGAAGCCCTTAAAACAGAAGGGTCTTTTCGTGATTTTAGCCCGGCTGCTGCGCATTTGATAAAGCGGGCACGCGATATTATCGGCTGACCTGTTTTGCGCTTCTTTGGCTTATGGCTAGCAGGCGTTAATAGCGCGGCGTGTCATCTCACGCACCAGATGTGCACGGTAATCTGCGCCAGCATGAATATCACTCAGCAGCATCTCTTCATCAATGGCGATAGTCTCAATGGCGGCTGCCGAGAACTGGTCAGCAAGCGCAGCCTCCATGTCGCCATGACGAAAGACCCCGTCTTGACCAGCGCCAGTGATAGCAACCCGCACATCACCATCCATCACAGCAACGCAGACACCAACCATTGCATAACGTGACGCAGGGTTTGGGAATTTTACATAGGCTGCTTTATCTGGTTTTGGAAAGCTAACGGCTGTTACGATTTCCTGCTCATCAAGGTCTGTTTCAAACATGCCAACAAAAAAATCTTCAGCCGCAATATCGCGTTCTGATGTATGGATAGTTGCCCCTAGCGCCATCAGAGCCGCAGGATAACAAGCAGAGGGATCATTATTGGCAATTGAGCCGCCAAGTGTTCCGCAATTACGCACCTGCCTGTCACCAATGCCGCCAGCAAGTGACGAAAGCACAGGGATCATTTTGGCAACAAGCTCGGATGTTTCAACATCATGATGCCGGCACATGGCGCCAATTTTAAGGTGGCTTCCTTTATCTTCGATTAACCCAAGGCCTGTATCAGCAAGGTCGATGAGCAGGTCTGTCTGGGCAAGCCGTTGTTTGAGTGTTGGGATAAGCGTCATGCCACCTGCTAGAAGCTTTGCATCATCGCATGCCGCAAGCTGAGAGCGTGCATCATTAAGGGATAGTGCTTTGTGATACTGTGTTGCGTACATCTGCTTGTTCTTCCCGTGAAACTATTTTTCCCGTAAAATTATGTTATTATGCTTTACGCATATCCTGAGCGCCCGTTTGAACCGCCTTCACGATATTATGATATCCGGTACAGCGGCAGATATTTCCCTCAAGCCCCTCGCGGATATCCTGTTCACTAAGTGTTGGGTTTGTCTCAACAAGTTCAATGGCGCTCATCACCATGCCGGGTGTGCAATAGCCGCATTGAAGCCCATGCTGTTCATGAAAGGCCTGTTGCATCGGATGCAATTTATCACCAGAGGCAATGCCTTCGATTGTGGTAATATCTTTGCCCTCAGCTTGAACGGCTAGCACTGTACAGGATTTGGCGGAGGCACCATTTATATGTATGACGCACGCACCGCACTGGCTGGTATCACAGCCAATATGGGTTCCTGTAAGCGCAAGTGTTTCGCGCAGATATGTCACAAGAAGCATATTATCTTCAACATCATGGGAGACTGGCTGACCATTCACGGTCATTGAAAGCTGTGTCATTCTTTATTCACCATTATTGGAAATGATCGTTTCTTTAGTAAACCGTGGCCTGTTTTCTAGGCGCTGTAAAGTCTTACGCGATGATGAGTAAAAAATCACGTAAACAAGCAGGACTAAAATAACGCTATGCCGGATAATACCCTCCATTGGTGCTGATTTATAGAGAGATAATGAAATCAGTTTTCGAGGAGTTTTTCATGCACGACTCAGAAACCGTGTTATAATTTGATGGATGAGACGCTTATGGCGTGGTGAGCATGACAGGTGAGGAGCTATCATATCTATGACAACTCAGTCAGACCGTTATCAAGATGATATAATGTTACCCCAGCTTGGATGTGACTGGCATCAGGCAGGGCATAAGCTGGCTATTGTGTTTGTGACATCAACATGGGGCTCATCACCGCGCCCTGTTGGCAGTATGATGCTGGTGCGTGATGATATGCGCATTGAAGGCTCGGTTTCTGGCGGCTGTATCGAAGGCGCTGTGATTGAAGCGGCCCTCGATGCCATGAAAAGCGGCACAGGACAGCCGCTTAGCTTTGGTGTTGCTGATGAGACAGCCTGGGAGGTTGGCTTGTCTTGTGGTGGCAGCATTGAGGTGCTTGTGATTCCTGTTGGGCCGTCCGGCATGTCGTTTGATATATTGACAGCACTTGCAGATGCAGCCCGGCTCCGGCAGCCCCTTCAACTTTCAATTTCGCTTGCTACTGCTACGGTAACACGCGCAACCGAGATTTCTGTGATGCAGTCTGGCATGCAATCCGTAATGCAGTCTGGCGGGGATACTGAGCCTGAAATTTACACCCATCTTCAGGAACCCCGGCTTCAGCTTGTGATTGTCGGCGCGGTTCATATTGCCCAATATCTGGCACCGATGGCACAAAGTTGCGGCTTTGAGGTAACGCTTATCGATCCGCGCGGGATCTTTGCACATCCAGAACGGTTTGCCTCATCCACTGTAAAAGATGTGTGGCCATCTGATATCCTGCCGCAGATGATGCTCGATGCCAGAACAGCGTTTGTTACCCTTACACATGACCCCAAGATTGATGATGATGCATTGCGCATTGCGCTTCAAAAACCGGTTTTCTATCTGGCGTGCCTTGGCAGCCGGAAAACCCATGAAAAGCGATGTGCGCGGCTGCGTGATGATGCAACAGACGAAGCCTTACAGAGAATTTCAGCGCCAGCAGGTCTCGATATTGGCGGTCGTAGTCCTGCTGAAATTGCTGTCTCCATTATGGCAGAGATGATTGCAGCATGGCATGGCCCGAAACGGCAAACCCCATGAAATTTGGTCCGCGTCCTGTAAATGAATGTGGCGGGCATATACTGGCCCATAGCGTTAAAGTAGCGGGCCGAAGGTTTTCCAAAGGCATCTGTCTTAAGGATGAAGACATCGCCTATCTTGGGGCTGGCGGCCTCACAGAACTTGTTATTGCCGAAGCTGAGCCGGGTGATATCCATGAAGATGATGTTGCTAATAGGCTGGCACAGGCGCTCGCCCCGCACGGTGTTAGTCTGACCATAGCAGCGACAGGCCGGGTTAATCTGAAGGTTCAGGATACATCTCTTATCGGCGTGTTTTCTGAGCGTCTGACAGCATTTAATCTGATTGATGAAGGGCTGACATGTGCAACGGTTCAGCACCATCAGTTACTCAGCGCTGGACAGATGGCGGCGACTTTAAAAATCGTGCCGTATTTTCTGCCAGCCGAGGTTGTTGAGGCGGCAGAAAAGCTACTCGCGAACGGCCCGCTTTTTACCTGCCATCGCCTTACAGGATGCGATGCAGGTCTTATCCAGACGGTCTCGCCAGCGGTAAAACAAACGGTGCGCACAGCAACTCATAACGTCACAGAGGCCCGGCTTTCAGCTCTTGGATGCCGTCTTATATCATCTGTTGAATGCGCGCATGATAGCGCTGCGATTACAGCAGAACTCCATAAGATGAGAGAGACTGGTATTGCGTTAATTCTTATTTGTGGCGCATCAGCCATCAGTGATAGGCGTGATATTGTGCCAGCTGCTGTTACACTAGCAGGCGGGCGTATTGAGCAGCTTGGCCTTGCCGTTGACCCCGGCAATCTTACGATGGTCGCAGGCATTGATGATACGATGGTTATCGGGATGCCCGGCTGTGCGCGCTCGCCGCGGCTGAATGGTCTTGACTGGATTCTTCATCTTTATCTGGCAGGATTGGACATTGACCGGCTAGCATTAGCTTCGATGGCTACTGGCGGGCTGTTGATGGAAATCGCCTCACGCCCTTTGCCGCGTGCGCTAGCGCCTGATTTTGTGCCGTCCAAGCACAGTGCTGGCAGCGCAGCGCCTTATCTTGCAGGGCTTATTCTGGCTGCCGGACAATCACGCCGGATGGGCAATGAAAATAAATTATTGATGCTGCTGGGGGGTGTGCCGCTTATCCGCCATACCACCATGATGCTTCTGGCGGCAGGCTGTGTGGATATCACGATTGTTACGGGCCATGATGCAGAGGCTATCAGGCACGCAGTAGAGGGCCTTGATGTACGATTTGTTCAGGCACATGACTATGCAAAAGGGCAGGGGCATTCTCTGCGGGCTGGGATTCTCGCGCTACCAGAAAAGGCAAGTGATGTGTTGGTCATGCTGGGAGATATGCCGCTTGTATCTGCAGAGCTTGTCTCTCAGCTTATGGCGCATCATGCGCGCCAACCCGGTCATGACGGCGTCATAAGCCTACCTGTTTGTGATGGCAGGCGCGGGCATCCTGTTATCTGGGGGCGCCGCTTCTTTGATGAACTTGCCACTATCAGCGGTGATAGCGGGGGGCGGGTTCTTCTGGCTGATTACGCGCATGCGCTTCGCCCATTCGACTGGGACAGGCCTGAAATGTTTCTTGATGCCGATACACAAGACGCCTTTGCTCAGATTAAACAAGCCTATGAGGCAGACCAAACGCCATCATGATGGCGCTGTAAAACAAAGCTTTTGTCCCGTTTCGGCGCTCTCATAGACAGCCTTTTCCAAGCTGAGAATGGTTAAATAATCCCGCGCGATATTTTCAGGCGTTGTCCCAGCTAGCAGACTTTCACAGACATGATGACAGAGTGTCTTGACGCAGTCCCCGCCAAATCCTGGCCAATCCTTTGCCGGCAGGATAAGCGTTTCTTCGGCTCTGAGATGGCCGCGCATCCATACCTCCCCAAATCCGGTAAGACGCAAAGTGCCGTTTTCAGCTTCGACCCATGCTTCTCCCATTGTAAGCCGGTGATTGTCAGCCCTGTGGTCAGCAAGCCTATTCCCATCAAACAGCGCCCGGAAGCCATTATCATAGCCAAGCAGAATATGGCCTGCATCTTCGCCGGTAATCGCAGGGTTTAGCTGGCGCAAATCAGCATAGACACTATCTGGCAGTCCAAAGAGATAGCAAAACACATCAAGCCAGTGCACCGCTGTTTCATGAACCAGAAAGCGGGGCATCGTTTGAAAATAGGGTTGGCGGGCAAGATAGGCATCTGGCCCCTGTCCATCACCTGGCCGGAGCTGAAAGCGCATCTGATACAGCCTGCCAAGCGTGCCAGCAGTAATCACCTCCTTCATGGCGCGATACCATGGCTGGAATCTGAAATTATCATGAATAATAAGACAAGCACCTGCCGCTTCAGATGCCGCTGTTATCGCTTCAGCCTGTTCAGTAGAGGCGCAGAAAGGTTTTTGGCAAATGATGGTTTTAATGCCAGCATCAAGGGCTTGGGTAATCACGCGTGCTTGCGCATCTGGCGGAAGAACGATATCTAGCACCTCCGGGGCTACCGTGCTCAGCAGGTCGTCCATATTGTCAAAAGCAGGATAGTTTGTGGCTTCTGCAACGCTAAGTGCCTTATCCATCACGCCAACAATCTGCGCCTTGTCTATACGCTCCCATGCATCGCGGTGGAACTGACTAAAATAGCCGGCACCGATCACTGCGATGCGTAAGAATGTTTCTGCCATGTTAATCTCCTTGGAATCAGCCTGTATCCTACAGCATCCCTAGTCTTATGGTGTGCTACTAGCGCGTCTACATAATGCACTTGATGCTCAATATACTATCATCTCTTGTCATCAGGGAAGATTTAGGCACAGACTAGTAACATTCTGGGGCGCTAACGCGATAGCCTGTTAAAAAAAGGGGGGACGATGCCGATGACTGATGCTTTATGGGAAGTATATGCGCTGAAATATTCAGAACGAAATAGCCGAACCCGTGCAGATAGCTTCATATTTGATGATGACCATGCTTCTCCCCATGCAATGGATTATTTTATCTGGGTGTTGCGTTCAGGCGAGCAAACAATCCTTGTTGATACCGGCTATGATGAAACTGAGGCAGCAGCGCGCGGCCGCCCTATCTTGCGGGCCCCTCAAGTAGCGTTAGGAGCCTTGGGATTATCGCCAGATGCGATTGATAGGATTATCATTACCCATCTGCATTATGACCATGCAGGCTCGTTGCAGGATTTTCCCAATGCACGGCTCTATCTGCAGCCGGCTGAGATGGCTTTTGCAACTGGTCCTTGCATGTGTGAAGGCGTACTAAAAATGCCTTATACAGCAGACCATATCTGTCAGGTCGTGCAGGCGCTCTATTCGGGCCGTGTTGAATTTACCGGACAGGACACGCACATTGTTCCTGGCGTTAGTGTGCATCAGGTTGGCGGGCATGCTCGCGGCCTACAAATTGTAAGGGTTAAGACAGTATCGGGTTGGATGGTGCTGGCGTCAGACGCTACCCATTACTACGAGAATTTCCTGAAACGAAAGCCATTCCCAATCGTTGTTGATTTAGAAGATATGCTTGCCGGGTTTGATACGATTCAGACCCTTGCTACATCAACAGAACTTGTTATTCCGGGCCATGACCCTCTGGTCACAAATCTATTTTCTCCTGAGGGTCATAGTGGATTTGTGTGGCGGCTTGATACAGGGCCGATTAAGCCGATGCCTGCTGCAGATAAACAGGCTTAGAGCATACCATGTTCGGTTAGCACCTTACGGGCAACACGCTGGCATTCTAGGGCTTGTGGCACGCCGCAATAAATACCGATCACATTCACGATTGCCCGGATTTCTTCCATTGTGCAGCCGTTTCTAATAGCGCCATTACAATGCAGCTCCCATTCGTGCATTTTGCCAAGAGCGCCTATCATGGATAGGTTCATCATTGAACGCGTTTTTTCTTCAATGACATCATCGCCCCAGCCAAATCCCCAGCACCATGCGGTCATAGCTTCCTGAAACGGACGATTGAATTCATCTGCATTATCCATTGTTGTGTCGACATAATCGGCACCAAGTGTGGCCCGGCGCTTTGCCAGACCTTTCTCAAAAAGCTTATTATCCATAGCAATTCCCTCTTATTTATTATTATTATTTTAGGATGTAGGAATATAGTTATAGCGCAGAAATCCCAAAGGCAAAGTGCCAAATTATTTACACCGTTTCTCTATCCTCGCGTTGCTCAATAGCGCCCAGTGCACCTGTTTCCATATAGATGGTGGCTTCTGCAATATTCTTGGCATGGTCACCAACACGCTCAAGGTGGCGCGAGACAAACAGAAGCTGAGTAACTGTTTCAAGGTTGTCCTCATTCTCCCGAATTTTATGCATCAGGCCTTTGGTGAATGCTTTGTGCATTTTATCAAGCTGCAGGTCTGCTTCACGAATTGCATGTGAGCGTTCAACATCACGTTCAATATAAGCTGCCATCACATCGCTCATGCTTGAGATGGCAAGGTGAGATATTCTTTCCAGCTCTCCGCGCATTTCATTATCAATGACCAATGTTGTTTTCAGGATGATTTTCGCAATATTCTTGGCAAGGTCGCCGGCACGCTCAAGGTTCATTGCAATCTGAATGGATGTAATAACAACCCGCAGATCATTTGCCATTGGCGAGCGCAAAGCAAGGATGGCACTTGCCTGTTCCCGAACGTCAAATTCCATCTGATTGATATTTTTATCAGCCAAAATAACAGCGCGTGCCGCATCAGCATCGCCGGTGATAAGACTGGTGATAGCCTTATCATTCATTGCCACGATATCATTGCCCATTCGGGTCACAAGTGCCCGCAGAACATCAAGCACTTCATCGTAGGATTTAACGATATGGTCAGCCATAAAAGCCTCTCCTTTTTAGTCTCTAGCCAAAACGACCAGTGATATAATTCTCAGTTAGCTTATGGTGCGGACTGGTAAATAATTCTTTTGTCGCGCCAACCTCGATGAGCCGCCCAAGATGGAAATAGGCTGTTCTGTGCGAGACACGAGCCGCCTGCTGCATTGAGTGGGTCACAATAACAATAGTATATTTTTCAGATAGTTCTTCAATAAGTTCTTCAATTTTTGCTGTTGCAATTGGGTCTAGGGCAGAACAAGGCTCATCCATTAAAATGATTTCCGGGCTAACAGCGATTGTCCGTGCAATACATAAGCGCTGCTGCTGGCCGCCAGATAATCCGGTGCCGGGCTGATCAAGGCGGTCTTTGACCTCCTCCCATAATCCGGCTCTACGCAAGGCTTCCTCAACCTGATTTTCTAGGTGAGATTTACTTTCAGCAAGGCCATGAATTTTAGGGCCATAAGCCACATTATCAAAGATTGATTTTGGGAACGGGTTGGCTTTCTGAAATACCATTCCGATCCGCGCCCGCAGCGGGACAACATCAATTTCTGGCGCATAGATATCCTGATTGTCCAGCAGAATTTCGCCGGTAACAGAACATGTTGCAATGGTATCATTCATCCGGTTTAAGCAGCGCAGGAAGGTTGATTTCCCGCATCCTGACGGGCCAATGAAAGCTGTTACTTTCTGGGCTTCGATATCAAGGCTTAGATTATCAATGGCTCTTTTATCGCTATAATGAACAAAAACATTATTGCACATAATTCGGGCGTTATTGACCCGGATATTACCAACTGTATCCATTGGCGGTTCAATGCCGTTAAAATTATCCACGCTTGCGGCTCCTCTTATCTGTGCCTTATTATGACTCATGCCCGCTGACTACCAGCGACGCTCTAATTTTTTGCGTAACCACACAGCAAAGCTGTTCATCACAACCAGAAACGCCAGCAGCACCATAATGGCCGAGCTTGTTTTCTGGATGAACATGCGTTCTGCGAAATCTGCCCACATGAAAATCTGTACAGGCAATACTGTGCCGGGATCTGTAATAGAGCCGGGAATATCGACGATAAAGGCAACCATTCCTATCATCAGAAGCGGCGCTGTTTCCCCAAGAGCCTGTGCCATGCCGATAATGGTTCCTGTTAGCATGCCCGGCAAGGCAAGCGGCAGAACATGATGGAAGGTTGTCTGCATCTTTGATGCGCCAATTCCAAGCGCGCCATCACGTATGCTTGGCGGCACTGCGCGAATAGCAGCACGAGACGAGATAATAATCGTCGGCAATGTCATCAGCGCTAGCACCATACCGCCAATAAGCGGAATAGAGCGGGGCAGGCCAAATATATTGATGAAAATCGCAAGCCCCAGAATGCCGAATACGACCGATGGGACAGCAGCTAGATTATTGATATTGATTTCAATAATTTCAGTTAGCCTATTCTTTGGCGCAAATTCTTCCAGATATAGCGCGCTCGCAATGCCGATAGGAAAGGCAAGTGAGAGACAGACAGCCAAGGTCAGGATGGACCCGATAAACGCACCCTTGATGCCGGCCATTTCGGCGTTTCGTGAGGCGCTCCCGAAGAACAGATAATCACTGATTTCATAGCTTATCAGCCCCGCCTCCTGAAGCTGGTCAATGAAGCCGATGGCCTTATCATTAATCCGGCGGTCACTCTCTGGGGTATCACGACTGATGAAGCCACGCAAGAAACTGTCAACATCATCATCGAGGGCAAATTTAAGAGATTGCTCACTATCGAGCTGTTCTGGATGAGTGCGAACATAATCGCGTAGCCGCTCATCAGACCCGAGTGAAATCAATTTGCCTGCTGCCTTGCGGTTTGAGCGACCCGATACCTGTAATGTTGAAAATAGAGCATCACGCACAAGGCCGCGTGCATCACCATCAAATAAAGACTGGTCTGATAAGTCGCCAGCGGGATCAAGACGCTCCCTATCAAGGGTCACATCAAGAGTGACATAATACTGAAAAAAGCCGGGAATCCCCTTTGACATGATGGTGCCAAACAAGGTCACAAGAAAGCACATTGAAAGCGCGATAGCAGCAATCCCCCACATCCGGAACCGTGTTTCACGGTTGCGGCGAGTGGCCATAGAGGCGCGAACCCGCGCTTCTGCATCTTGCGGCGATAGGATAGCGCTTTTAGGGGCATTGTCTGGTGTATTAGTCATATTGTTCTCTATACTTCTTCACGATTTGCAGCGCGATAAGATTTAGGACGAGCGTAATAACAATCAGTGTGAGCGCTAAGGCAAAAGCCGATAATGTTTTTGCTGATTCAAATTCCTGATCACCAACAAGAATTGTGACGATCTGCGCTGTTACGGTTGTGACAGCATCTAACGGATTTGCAGATAAATTGGCGGCAAGCCCTGCTGCCATTACAACAATCATCGTCTCGCCAACGGCCCGTGATACAGCCAGCAGAACACTGGCAACAATACCGGGCAGGGCAGCGGGCAGAACAACTTGTTTTGTCATTTCACTGCGCGTTGAGCCAAGGCCAAGGGCGGCGTCACGCAGCGATTGGGGGACAGCATTAATCACATCATCCGATAAAGAAGAGACAAATGGGATAATCATGATGCCCATCACCAGACCAGCGGCGAGGGCTGATTCAGACGCGACAGTCAGACCAATAGATTCGCCTGCACCCCTGACCAGTGGGGCAACCGTCAGGGCGGCAAAAAATCCATACACAACAGTTGGAATGCCTGCCAGTATTTCCATTAAGGGCTTAACAGTGGCGCGTATGCGCGGGCTTGCATATTCGGACAAATAAATAGCTGCCATCAGACCAACAGGAACAGCCACTGTCAGCGCAATCGCCGAAATAAGAAAGGTGCCGGCAAATAATGGTACAGAGCCGTATGTTGCAAGACCTTCCTGACCTGAACCAGCGCGCTCAGCACCTTCAAATTGCGGGTTCCATGTCAGACCCATCAGAAATTCCATAGGGGATACAAGGGCAAAGAAACGAAGTGATTCGAAAATGACCGAGAAAATAATGCCGATGGTTGTCAGAATGGCGACACCTGAGCAAAACATCATCATAACCAGAATGATTTGTTCAACAGCATTTCGAGACCGAAAGCCTGGGTTAACCTTCATATAGGCATATGAGCCAAGCAAGATACTAGATGATATAGCCAGAATAGTGGTTGTCAGCTGCGCGCGCTCAGACCAGATGAGCCATTTATTAGCCGCTGCAATCAGCCAGTCTTCAGGGCTGCCAAAAATAACGCCGCTGGCAATATTTTCAATGCGGCTCAGGGTAATCGTCTTGTTGAACTCATCACCGCCCCGAATATCGGCAGGGAGGTATTGTTCGATCAGGATAGACAGCACAAAGCCATCTGCGACCTGCATGATGGCTATGATAAAACATGACGGAATAATCGCGAGGAAAAACGGATAGAGACCATAATAATGCAGAAGTGAATGGGGGCGCTGCACTGCCTGAGCAGATTGCGTAACAATCCGATATCGGCCAAGGAAATAGAAGCTAAGGCCAATGACACCAACAAGAAAAATAAGAGTGCGAACGTCCATTTAGGGTCCCTAGAAACAATCTTAAAAAAAGAAGAGGCACAGTTGCGCCTCCTCTGGGGTGACTTTTATGCTGAGCTACTGCAGCATATCAGCGGTAAGTTTTGGCAAATTAATCATCGCAGCTTTGAACTGGGCACGTTCTTCCTCTGACATCGGGATCATGCCTGTATCAGCAAGAATGCCATCATCGCCCCAATGTTTTGTCCATTCAGCCATATATTCCTTCATACCCGGAACAACTTCCAAATGGGCGTGCTTTACATAGAAAAACAGCGCACGTGAGGCTTTATAAGCGCCCGATCCAATTGCCTCGAATGTTGGTGAGACGCCGTCGAGAACAGCTCCTTGAAGAGTATCTGAATTTTGGTCTAGGTAGGAGAAGCCGAAGATGCCGAATGCGTTTGGGTCTTCACGTAACTTCTGCACGATGAGGTTATCCTGCTCGCCAGCTTCCACATAGACACCGTCTGTGCGCATTGCACGGCACTTCTTGCCTTCTGCATCATCGCGCTTTGCTGAAAGAGCCTTTGCTTTGGCATTTTTTGCACAATATGATTTCTGGTTAATCATTTCTGCGAATGAGGCCCGCGTTCCTGACGTTGTTGGCGGTCCATAGACACGGATTTCAATGTTTGGGTAGGAGGCGTTAATATCTGACCATTTTTTATATGGATTAGGAATCCATGTGCTAAGGTCTGAGCCTTCTGGATATTGGGGATCTGGCACTTCAGCTGTTAAGGCCATGCCTAAATCGTGACGTGAAATCTTAAGATGTGTGCCCTTCTTTGAGTTTGCAACAACAATTCCGTCATACCCAACTTTGATTTCTGTGAGGTCAACACCGTTCTGATCGCAAAATGCCAGTTCTTTTTCTTTCATGCGCGATGATGCGTTACCAAAATCAATAAATTCAGTACCAATGCCTTCACAAACACCTTTTTTGCCGACTGATGAGCCACCTGATTCGACAACCGGTGTTTTAAAGCTTGGGTTTTTCCCCATGGCTTCAGCAATGATTGTTGCAAACGGTAATACTGTAGATGAGCCGGCGAGGCTGACATAGTCGCGAGCCTGCGCAGGTAATACGAGCAATGTTCCGGCGATAACCGGCATTAGGAACGTCGTGAAACGCATTGTAAATCTCCTCAAGTTTTGGAATAGCGATACAAGATGCTTATCTGTATGCAATACCAATTCGAGTGTTTTATTACATATATGTGATAGATTTATGACAGCCGGTCTGGCAGGACCTAAAAACTGATAATGCGTTACATTAGCTCAAAGTTTTCCACAGGATCTCAAGCTTTCC
>DGJU01000082.1:0-6833 GCA_002387605.1 Alphaproteobacteria bacterium UBA4588
CCAAGATCATCACCATCAGCGCGGGTCTGCACCTTATTCCCAGCTGTCCATTCAGTCATTAGGCCGACAAGAGCATCGTCACACGGACCAAATTCGGTTGAACTTGCCTTATCCATACCGCCAAGCGCGCGCGCTGTTTCCAGCACAGCCATCTGCATGCCAAAACAAATGCCAAAATAAGGAATGTTACGCTCGCGCGCAATCCGGATAGCCTCAATCTTACCTTCAGCGCCGCGAAGCCCAAACCCACCCGGCACAAGAATACCGCCAACATCTTCTAGATGGTGCAAATAGGTTGTTTCGTCTTCATGCTCGAATAATTCAGAATCAAGGAATTTCAGATTAACTTTTATCCGGTTCGCAATGCCGCCATGTGCCAATGCTTCGGATAATGACTTATAAGAATCTTTAAGAGAGGTATATTTTCCAACAATCGCAATCGTCACTTCACCTTCAGGGCTTGCAACTGATTGAGAAATTTCCTGCCACCGTGTCAAATCTGGATTCGGGCTATTAAGACCAAAATGAGCGCAGACTTGCGTATCAAGACCCTCATTATGATAGGCAACTGGCACTTCATAAATATTATTAACATCACTTGCCAGAATAACAGCTTCGCTTCTGACATTACAGAACAGGCCTATTTTATCGCGCTGTTCACGCTCAAGAGGATGTTCTGTACGGCATAACAAGATGTCTGGCTGAATCCCAAGTGACTGTAATTCCTTGACAGAATGCTGGGTTGGCTTGGTTTTAAGCTCGCCTGCTGCTTTGATGTAGGGAATAAGGGTTACATGGATAAAACAGACTTGTGAGCGACCAAGCTCGTTTCCAATCTGTCTTATGGCTTCCAGAAATGGTAGCGATTCAATATCGCCAACAGTGCCGCCAATTTCGCATAAAACAAAATCTTCAGCGCTTAAATCATTTCGCACAAAGGCTTTGATCGCATCAGTTACATGCGGAATAACCTGAATCGTAGCGCCGAGATAATCACCGCGCCGCTCGCGCGCCAACACATCTGAATAGATACGCCCAGTGGTAACATTATCAGTTTTGCGTGTATGCACCCCGGTAAAGCGTTCATAATGGCCAAGATCAAGGTCAGTTTCAGCCCCATCATCGGTCACAAACACCTCACCATGCTGGGTAGGTGACATTGTTCCGGGGTCTACATTCAGATAGGGATCAAGTTTACGTAACCGCACTGAATAACCGCGCGCCTGAAGCAAGGCGGCAAGAGCAGCAGAGCCAAGCCCTTTCCCAAGGGATGAGACAACGCCGCCAGTAATAAAGATAAAACGGGTCACAGGCACCATCTCCGTTCTGACATGGTGGTTAAAGAAGCATACCTAAAATTCATGAGTTTACTGTCCGGTTGGTACAGTCGGCCCAGCGGGCACAACAGGTTCTGTCGGCGTTGAGGAAATAACTTCATCCACAATTGACCCTGATGATGTTCCTGCGCCAGCAATAATGGCAAGGCCAATTGATGTCGCAAAGAAACAGGCCGCTAAAATTGCAGTTGCCCGGGACATTAAATTTGCTGTCCCTCTTGCAGTCATGAACCCGCCTTGAGACCCGCCAATACCAAGGCCGCCGCCTTCACTGCGCTGCAGTAAGACAGAGCCAACAAGCGCGATGGCGATTAAAATATGGATGGTCAAAAGAATAGTGGTCATGATACCTCAAAAAATAGACTAAGGCGTTCACACTAAACAAGACTAACGTCAAGATTACCGCAAACAAGGACGCGCATTAAATAGAGACGCTTTTATTTAGCTTAAAGCCTAGCTGAGGTAAAGGCTAAAAACAGACAATCATAGTGACTGTCTAGCGAGCCGCTGCCACAATCTGGGAAAACCCTTCAGCATCAAGCGACGCGCCGCCAACTAATGCACCATCAACATCTGCCAGCGCGAAGATATCAGCTGCATTATCTGGCTTCACCGAACCGCCATAAAGCACCGGCGCTGTAATGCCCAGCCCCGCAATACAGGCTTTTACGCCAGCATGCATCTCCGATATCTGCTCTAGTGAGGCAACAAGCCCCGTGCCAATCGCCCAAATAGGCTCATATGCAATCACCAGCGACTGCGTGCTGCGGCCGCCTCGTGCCGCCTGCCAGTGCTGAAGTGTTGTGGTAAGCTGGCGCGTGACAACATCAACAGACGCGCCAGACAGCCTGTCTTCATGGCTCTCACCAACACAAAATATGGCATTTAGGCCTGATTGCGCTGCTTGCGTCATCTTCTCTGCAATAAGATTATCTGTTTCTGCATGATACTGGCGACGCTCAGAATGACCGCACAACACCCAGCCAGCCCCAAAATCAGCAATCATTGATGCTGAAATATCGCCCGTGAACGCACCTTTTTCTGCAGCATGGCAGTCCTGAGCGCCAAATTGCACAGATGTTTTGCTCAAAACATCTTCGGCAAGCGCTAAATAACAGGCAGGAACAAACGTGATAAGACTGGCTGAAGCATCAGCAGATATATCACGATAAGATTTTAGCAAATCACCTGCATTTTGGCGCGATAGGTTCATCTTCCAGTTAGCAGCAATAATCATTAAACCCTCTTTGTCTTTTCTGGCTAATTGTGGCAGGACTATTTGAAAATATGTTTTAGGCTGATAAACGTTTTAGGCTAGAACACGTTTTAAGATTGCAGGACAGCCTGCGCCTTTACTATAATGCAGGCTGAAACAGGTTTCCATCTGATACTTTACCTTAATTCCGGTCAGGATGACATTATGCTACGGTCAATGCGCGAAGGGGCTAAATCCCCTATCATGAAGCTTTTTCTTCTTTTTCTTGCAGCAGGGTTTGCGCTGTGGGGTGTGGGGGACTTAAGTGGCGGATTTTTATCCGGCGGCAATAATGCTGTTAGTGCCGGAGACAGAAAAGTCGGCATTGAAGAAGCTGCGAATGAATTTGAGCGCAGTCGCAGGGTCACAGGGCGCGGCCTTAACGTTGGTGAAGCCATTCAAGCTGGCCTGCTAAACGAAGTTATTGGCAGCCTGGCTCGTGAAACATTGTTTGGAGCAGAAGCTGACAGGCTTGGCGTAACTGTCACGCGCGATATGAAGCGCGACTCGATTGCCAGCGATCCCCAATTCAAAGATGAGCTTGGCCAGTTTGCAGAAGGCCGCTTCCTGCAAACTCTTCGTAGCTCTGGCTTTACCGAAGAAAGCTACCTTGAAAAATTATCAAGCGCTCTTGAAGTGACCCAGATTATCGGCCCCATTACAGATGGCGGTATTTTCGCCACCGCAACAGCCACGCAAGTGTCAGCCTACCAGCTTGAGCAACGCCAAGCGAGCTACCTTACCTTTACCCCTGCGCCGGAAAGTATTTCTGCCCCACAAGATAGTACATTGAGCTCTTGGTTCACAGAACGGCAGTCCCAGTATGATGCGCCAGATCTTCGCAGCTTTGATGTAATCTTCCTGTCTGCTGACCGAATTCAGAATACCATTACACCGCGCGAAGAAGATATTGTCTCAAGCTTTGAGATTCGCCGGGATGACTTTGTCACACCAGAACGCCGCGCTGTTCGCCAAATGGTGTTCGATACCGAAGAAGAAGCGCGCGCCGCCTTATCTGACGTCACATCAGGAACAGCGTTCAATGACGTTGCATCAGCACGCTTGAATTGGACAGAAGGTGATGTAACCCTTGGTATTGTTCGCCGTGAGGAACTTGCCGATGAACTTGCCGAAGCAGCGTTTGACGCCGAAATCGGCAAAGCCTTTGGGCCGATTAGCTCAGCATTTGGCTATCATATTGCGATGATTGACAGTATCGAGGCTGCCAGTGATGTTAGCTTAGATGATGTGAGGCCTGCCATTATCGCAGCCCTGCAGTCAGAGCAGGCGATTGATTTAATCTATGACCATGTAACCAAAATCGAAGATGCTTTTGGCACCGGCGCGAGCCTTTCTGAAGCTGCCGCGCTGATAGGAACATCAGTTATTCGCATTTCAGATATTGACCGGAACGGTCTGACAATAGATGGCGGTATTTATCAGGTAGAAGACGCCAATGACCTCACCTCGGATACGTTGTTTCTGGGCCAAGCCTGGGCGCTTGAGATAGATGAGATGTCAACGGTGATCGAATCAGTTGATGACAGCTTCTTTGTTATCCAGCCAACAAATGAAACAGCATCACGCACCCGCCCTCTCAACGAGGTTAAGGTGCGCGCTATTGCGGACTGGACGACAGAACAGGCGTTTATTGCAGCCATCACCAGTGCCACAGAGGCTATGGCGCGCGGTGATGATGGGTTTGCAGATAGCATTCTTACCGAACCTTTCAGCCGGTCTGGTGCAGGCCTTGACCATAGTGCGTCCAGCCTGATGGCAGCAGCCGCTTTTGGTCAGAAAAAAGGTGAGATTCAGCTTGTGGAAACAGGCAGGGATGTTGTGGTAATTCGCACCGATGAAATCATGCCAGCTGATGATAAAGAGGCCGAAGAATTTGCGGTGCGTCTGCTGGACGGGTTTAACGATCTTGTCCGCAATGATATCGCCTCTGCTATGGCCTTATCATTGTCTGAGACGCATAAGCTAGAGGTGAATGCAGCTCCGGTTCAACAAGCTCTTATCGGCTCTCTAGGCCAATAAACACTCATTTGTCGTAGCGTCACAAAGGTCTGTCTCATTATGGCTGAAATGCCCCCGTTAGAAGAATTTTCTCACCTTACTGAAGCACAGAGTGCTACGCGTTTTGCTGAGTCTCAGAATCACATTGTCTATCGTACGCTCATTGCGGACACCCAGACAGCTGTTGGGGCCATGATGAAGCTGGCTGACGGGCAGGATTATCATTGCCTCCTTGAATCTGTTGAAGGCGGGGAAGTGCGCGGGCGCTACTCAGTGATTGGCCTGAAACCAGACCTGCTATGGCGCTGTTCAGGCAACAAGGTTGAAATTAATCGGCAGGCTGAAACAGATCTGACAGCATTTTCACCTGATGACCAGCTTCCCCTTGTTTCATTGCGCGCGCTCATGAAAGAGAGCGAAATGCCCAATACAGCCCCCTTGCCGCCGATGGCATCCGGCCTGTTTGGTTACCTTGGCTATGACATGATTCGTCACGTTGAAAAAGTACCCGATAATAATCCAGATCTTCTCGGTGTTTTTGATACCGTGCTTATGCGCCCCTCGGTAATCGCCATTTTTGACCGGTTAAAAGATAGCATTACGCTTGCCGTTCCTATCCGCCCCGCTAGTTGGGCATCACCAACCGAGGCATGGAATGACGCCCAAGCCCGCTTGGATGAAACAGAAGAACGACTTTATGATGCCATCCCGCATAGCTATGAGCAGCCCGCTGATACGCCTGACATTATCCCGCAAAGCAATGTGAGCCAGAACCGTTTCTATGAGATGGTCAAAAAGGCGCGGGACTATATTACCGCCGGTGATATTTTTCAAGTTGTCCTCTCACAACGTTTCTCATTTCCCTTTACCCTGCCAACATTTACTTTTTATCGGAGCCTGCGGCGTCTGAACCCATCCCCCTTTCTGTTTCATTTTGCGTTGGGTGATGTCTCGATTGTTGGCTCTAGCCCTGAAATATTAGTGCGATTGCGCGGCGGTGAAGTGACAATCCGTCCCATTGCAGGCACACGCCCCCGCGGCGCAACGCCTGAAGAAGATGCTGCTCATGCAGCTGATTTAATGGCTGATGTGAAAGAACGCTCAGAACATCTGATGCTGCTTGATTTGGGCCGTAATGATGTGGGCCGTGTCTCAAAGCCCGGCTCAGTGCGGGTTATTTCTAATTTCGAAGTTGAATATTATAGCCATGTTATGCATATCGCCTCTGAGGTGCGGGGACAAATTCGTGATGAATGTGATGTCATTGATGCTCTTATTGCCGGATTCCCTGCGGGCACTGTTTCTGGCGCGCCAAAAATCAGAGCCATGGAAATTATCGACGAGCTAGAGCCTGATAGACGTGGCATCTATGCTGGGGCGGTAGGGTATATTAGCGCTGCAGGAGAGCTTGATAGCTGTATTGCCTTGCGAACGGCTGTCATCAAAGATGGTGTGATGCATGTACAGGCCGGCGCTGGCATTGTTTATGATTCTCAAGAAAAATCTGAGTTTGATGAATGTCATAATAAAGCGCGCGCCCTTATCCGCGCTGCCATGGATGCCAGTCAGTTTACGCCTTCAAATAGGCGCTAAAACGGCATCATTATTGCTATGTTTTGAGATGGAGTAACATGTCTCGTTGTTATTTGGGTGTTTTTAATTTTGGGTTTTAGGGTCGTAATGTTGCAGATTTTCAGATCTATTTCGCTCTTGCTGACTGTATTATTTATCGCCTCACATTCACCTGCTTCAGCAGCGATTAAACTTGAAACCTGGAAAACCTACGGCAACCTTGCTGAACAGGGTGCGGTATGTGCAAGCTTCGCAGCCTTGATGGAAAGCCAATCCATTCTTAACCCCGACTTAGGTATGTTATGGTCTGAACGGCGAAAATATTCCGGCAGCATCATCCTCAAAGCGTCAGAGATGGAAACCGGGACAGCGGCAAATTCAGCCGATATTGACGTGTTTGTCTCGGACTACCGCGAATGGGTTCTCTCCTCGTTACTAGCGCCAATCGCCCCGATTGACCTTGCCCAGCAAGGTGGCGACCCCCTTAAAACGGGACGCGACAGGATTACCACATTGGTTAGGACATATTGTCTTGCTATCTATGCCAAGGGAGACGCTGTGATTCTGACGCGCTTTCCCCAATTAGCCTACCTTATGAATAAATCAGCCATGACAGCACAAAATCAGCCTGAAATGCCTAAAACGTCCGT
>DGJU01000082.1:6877-36838 GCA_002387605.1 Alphaproteobacteria bacterium UBA4588
CGGGAAATAAAACATCTGGAGACAAGATATCGGGAAAGTCAGCTGAAACGGCGGCAGCAAAGGTCATTTCTTCGATGCTGGCCTCGATGCGTGCACCTGAACCAGTACTCTCCAAAAGCATGCCAAAACAAAGGCCTGCAAAGCCGGTGGCGCTGACGTCTCTTTCAGCGCAGGTAAAAGGGGGGTATCTCGCCCAGCTTGCGTCATTTTCCTCGCAAAAACGTGCAGAGAGCTCACGTGACCTTCTCATTCAGAAATTTCCAAACGCCTTCACCTCTAAAACCCTTCACGTAGAAGAGCATGTAATCGCTTCTGGATCGCGTTTCTTTAGAGTGCAAACAGCTGCCATAACCAAAGACAAAGCGCGCGAATATTGTGATATGCTATGGTTACAAAAAATAAGCTGTTTGGTAAGACAGGCGCAATAAAGCGTTATTTTCGCTGTTTGATAGCATAAAAAACACACGGCACAGTTAGGTACAAGGCACAGTCAGGCCGATAAGTCTTGGCAATAAAACAGCCACGTAAAGCAATGGTAAGGGCGTTATGGAAGTTTCAAATTTTGCGTCTTTTTGCCTGTTTGCCGTTATCTCAGCTTTCACACCCGGTCCCAATAATATGATGCTTGCTGCATCTGCTGCAACCTTTGGCTTTCGGGCAACATGGCCCCATATTTTAGGGATTACTGTTGGCTTTAATCTGATGGTTGTTGCCGGGCTTCTTGGGCTTAACGAATTATTCTCCGCCTTCCCGCTCATCTATAATACTGCGCGTTATGCTGCTTTTTGTTTTCTGCTCTATCTTTGTTGGAAGATTGCAACCGCAACAGCGCCGCAGACGGTCTCTGATGAGAGCGCCAGCATAACAACCGCATCCCAGCCAATAGGCTTTTGGTCTGCCGCTATTTTCCAGATGGTTAACCCAAAGGCTGTGATCGTTATTGTTAGCGCCATTACAGCCTATACAGACGTCTCAGACAGCCTATCAATAACTCACATTGCCATTGCTGGCGTATTCGTCTTTGTTACCATAACATCGACTGCTTTATGGTCTTATGCAGGTAGCATGATTGGCCGCCTGCTTGAAAACCAGCGCCAATTACGCCTTTTTAACATCATCATGGCAGGGCTGCTTTTAGCCGCGCTGGCACCTGTGATGCTTGCCTCTATGAAACTATTTTAAGGGGCGTCTGTCATCTCTGTTACAAATTCAGCTGGAGAGCAGATTTCAATCAGTTCTAGATCATCCGAATGTGATATTTCACGGTGACGCATACCGGGCGGCTGTAATGTTGCGGTGCCGGCGCGCATGATGACCTCTCCCTGCCCTTCATATTCAAAGGTTACCCAGCCTTTAAGGATATAGACCATCTGAAAATCAAGGTCATGCTTATGCCATTGCGGTTCAGTATGTCGACCGGGAACAGCTCTGATAACATGTGCCACAAACTTACCTGCGGTTGCTGTTTTTATCCCGAGGTCACGATATTCAAAAAAAGCCCTAAGGCCGCCCTCAAATCCACCAGCATCTTGCGCCGCACCAAGGCCTGTTCCATCGGCATGACTTACACTAAAAGCCTGCCCTTTCCATAATTCTGCCGCCATCATTCACTCTCCTTAGGCTAAAATAACACGCTAAAAGCGCTCCATTATTGTTATTTTGTTGCAACAGGTGGATTGCCCGGAATAGGAAGGCCGCGCAAGGCTCTGTTTGTCCGCATATATTGAGGTGCGTAAGCTGCATCAGCATTTAAGGCTTCTGCTGCATGCCATGCCCAGCGCGGATTATAGAGCGCGCCGCGTGCAATGGCGATCATATCAGCCTGACCTGAACGCAAAATGGCTTCAGCCTGCTTTGGTTCTGTAATCTGTCCCACAGCCATTGTCGGCAAGCCTGTTGCACGCTTAATGTCAGCTGCAAATCCCGTCTGATAGCCCGGACCTACGTCAATCTGCTGTTCAGCAGAGTTGCCGCCACTTGATACATCAATAAAATCACAGCCACGTGCCTTTAAAGCGGCAGCAAACTGCGTTGATTCTGAAAGGTCCCAGCTTGAGCGTTCTACCCAGTCTGTTGCTGAAAAACGGACACCCAGAGCCTTATGTTTTGGCCAGACAGCCCGCACAGCGTCAAATATTTCCAAAGGATACCGCATCCGGTCTTCAAGACTACCACCATATTGGTCATTACGAAGATTGCTTAACGGAGATAAAAACTGATGTAGCAGATAGCCATGTGCGGCATGTAACTCCGCAACATCAAAACCAATTCTGTCAGCGCGGATTGTTGCATCAACAAAGGCCTGCTTTATGCGTGATAGACCGGCATCATCCAGCGCCGCTGGCTCTTCCCAGCCCTCAGCTGCATATGGGATAGCAGATGGCCCTTCAGTCGCCCAGCCACGCGGGTCTGACGACGCAATAGGCTTGCCGCCCAACCAGGGAAGGTCTGTTGAAGCTTTCCGGCCGGCATGCGCGAGCTGGATACCCATTCGCGAATTACCAAAATTATGACAAAAATCAACAACCCGCTTCAGCGTTGCTTCATGCTCATCGGTACATAAGCTCAGACATCCAGGTGAAATTCGGCCTGACATCTCAACACCAACAGCTTCGGTGATGATAAGCCCAAAACCAGAGACAGCAAACTGGCCTAAATGCATCAAATGCCAGTCAGTCGCATTCCCAGCCTCAGCACTATACTGACACATCGGCGCCACAATGACACGATTACGAAGTTCTATTTCTGCAAGCGTGATAGGAGAAAATAATTGGCTGCCCATGAACGTACCCTTTTGAAAAACAATCTATGAAAACTCAGATGATGATAGCGTGATTTACCAAGGATTAAAGAAGAAAACAAAGGCAGCATGCATGAATGAAGATGCTGAGCAGGAGACATCCTTTGGGGTGTGCATTTTTTGCACTGCTACGACGCATTTTTAGCAGTATAGGTTTTCGCTATAATATGTAAATTAGAGTTGCGGGAGACGGTGGCTCACGGGCTATTCTTCTTCCGCACGACAAAAACGCACATTCCTCCAGATAAAGCGTTTCACTCTATAATGGCCCCACACCCCTCCCCCCAGTTTTGGTGTGCGGGCCATTAAGAGGCGTATTTTTTACGAACCAAATGAGAGAATGATGATTTTAGAGGCTGTAGGTACACTCTTTCCCGCCATCCCCTTGGCAATTGCCGCCCTTAATTTTCGGTACACATCGCTTGCCGGGTTAATGCGGAATATTTTTACCCAAATCGAAGCTGTTGAGAATCGTCAGGGTGAAAAAGGATTGCTTCTGAGAGAGTTACGGGTGCTGAAAACAAGAATGACGCTCGTCAAATTCTCGCTATTTTTCGCAGGTGTTTCGTTTATTCTAAACCTGTTTGCACTGTTTTTCTCATACCAGTTCATGACAAATACAGCATCAGGGTTTCTGGCGAGCACCATTATAGCCCTTATTACAAGCGTTAGTTGCTTCTGCCTTGAAACAGTACTATCGACCAAGGCATTAAGCCTGCATATCTCGAGAGCTGACCATACCTCTTTCTCAACTTAAAAGATCCGCGCCACCTTCTTTGTGGAGGATATAGTGGGACAATATGCATAAACATGCTAATGGCCTGTGCAGGGTATGAAACGCTGCGTGATATTAGTGTGATAGAAAAAAATGGTCGGAGCGGAGGGATTCGAACCCCCGACCCCCAAGCCCCCAGCTTGATACGCTACCAGACTGCGCTACGCTCCGACATGCTCCCTTTATAGCGGACACAGCTTTGCCGGTGCAAGCACAAGACAGAAAAAAGGATGTCGGTGAGGGCAAGAAACAGCCGGGCGCCTGTTAGGAGGCTGCTAGCAATAGCCTATCAAGGCGCTTATCGGCATCATCAAGCAGGGCTAACGCCTGAGCCATATTATTTGCAGGCGGAGCTTTATCAGCTATCACATCACCACGTGCTTCAGGGGCCTTCGCAGGCGATGACTTACGCAAAGACAGCGCCTTTTGCGCCCCTTTGATGGTAAAGCCTTCTTGATAGAGCAATGCTTTGATAGATTGCAGAATTTCGATATCTTCGGGGCGATAATAGCGACGACCACCACTGCGTTTCATCGGCTTTAATTGCATAAATTTCGTTTCCCAGAATCGCAGCACATGGGCTGGCAAATCAAGGGTAGATGATACTTCAGAAATTGTCTGGAATGCGCCTGCAGCTTTATCAGCCATCACTCAGGGTTAATCCGCTTTTTCATCAGATTAGACGGCCTAAATGACAAAACACGGCGGGGGCTAATACGCGCTTCAACGCCCGTTTTAGGATTCCGGCCAATACGCTCATTCTTTGAATGGACTGAAAATGTACCAAAGGACGATAATTTAACCGAATCGCCTTGCTCAAGACTGCGTGACACTTCTTCGAGAACTGATGCAACAAGCTGAGCTGACTCATTATGAGAAAGCCCAATCTGCTGATGGACAGCATTCGCAAGTTCATTTCTGGTTACGGTCTTTGTCATTTGATAACGTTATCACCGACAAATAAGGTCGTCAACACGCTCATCGCACTGAAATTATCAGTTTATCTGCCCCTATCCTTATAAAGGGTGGTCTAGGATGGTCTGCCGAAGCGCACAATAGAGGCGCCCCATGATAAACCGCCGCCAATCGCTTCGAATGCCAGAACATGGCCAGACTGAATGCGCCCATCACGAACTGCCGTATTCAAGGCAAGCGGAATAGATGCAGCGGACGTGTTGGCGTGTTCTGAGACAGTGCGGACAACTTTTTGTGGATCGAGACCAAGTTTTTTCTGCATCCCATTGATAATACGAAGATTTGCCTGATGCGGTACAAGCCAGTCTATCTCATCTGGCGTCTTATCTGCCTTTGTGAGCGCTTCATCAAGGGCGGAGGAGAGCTTTTCAACAGCATGTTTGAATACATCTGGCCCTTTCATCCGCACATGTCCGACTGTCCCTGTTTCGGATGGTCCGCCATCGACATATAAAATATCGCGATATCGCCCATCTGTATGCAGTACAGATGACAGCACCCCCCAATCATCAACAGGCGCGCCCGCCTCAAGAATAACAGCCCCTGCTCCATCGCCAAACAGAACGCAGGTTGTTCTATCGTCCCAATCAAGTAATTTGGAGAATGATTCTGCTCCGATCACAAGGGCTCTTTTACCCTGCCCTGTTTTCAAAAGTGATTCTGCCACCCCAAGGGCATAGACAAAACCTGCACATACAGCCTGAATATCAAAGGCAAAGGCATTAAACGCGCCCAAATCCTTCTGCACCACTGATGCTGTGGACGGAAATGTATCATTCGGCGTAGTTGTTGCCAGTACGATAATATCGATATCATCTGCACTGAGCCCGGCATGCTTAAGGGCTTGCCTAGCTGCCCCAACAGCAAGGTCAGATGTCCGCTCATCTTCAACAAGATAGCGCTGTTTTATGCCAGTGCGTTGTTGAATCCACTCATCAGACGTATCAACAGTTTTAGCAAGTTCATCATTGCTCACAAGCCGCGCAGGAAGACAGCCACCAACACCAACCATTAATATCGATGGCAGGCTAATAGGATTACCCATTCTCGTCTCTTTTTTCCTCGTTTAGGATAAGATTCGCTTTGGCAATTGCCTGACTGACCTCGGGAAGATATCCGTTCTTCACCATGTCTGCTGCAACGCCAATAGCATTGGCATAACCAAAGGCGTTCGTTCCACCATGCGATTTAACAGAAATACCATTCAACCCAAGGAATACAGCGCCATTATAAGCATTTGGGTTAATCATTGAGCGAACCCTTGCAAGCGCAGGCCGCGCAAATAGATAGGCAATTTTTGTAAAGATATTGGCAGCAAAAGCGCGGCGCAGAAAAGCTCTGACGAGTTGGGCAACACCTTCCGCTGTTTTCAGAGCAATGTTACCGGTAAACCCGTCTGTTACAATGACATCCACGGTCCCAGAACTAAAGTCTGAGCCTTCAACAAAACCAACATAATTAACAGGCAAGTCATCGCGGCGCAGTGTCTCGGCAGCTGCACGCAAATAATCAAACCCTTTTTGGTCTTCCTCGCCCACATTCAATAAACCAACAGTCGGGCGATCGATATTTTGCAAAAACCGGCTAAAGGCGCTTCCCATAATAGCAAATTGAACAAGATTATGTTCATCACATTCAAGGTTAGCCCCAAGGTCAAGAATACAACAACGACCATTTTGTGTCGGCACAAAGCTCGCAATGGCTGGCCGTGTGACGCCCTCAATCATCCGTAGTTGAAGTTTTGACATTGCCATCAACGCGCCAGTGTTTCCTGCCGATACAACCGCATCAGCCTCACCATTATTCACCAGCTCAATGGCTTTCCACATTGATGTGTTTTTGCCAGACCGTAATGCCTGAGAGACTTTTGCCGTCGGGTCAACAGCTTCATCGGTATGAATAATACGCACGACATTCTTCAGAAGGCGCGTTTTTTTCAGAAGCGGGTTCAGTTGATCCTGGTCACCAACTAAGATTAGCTCAAGGTTCGGATTGCCTTCCAGTGCACGCTCTGCACCCTGAATAACGACCTCAGGCGCTTTATCGCCCCCCATCGCGTCCAGTGAAATGCGTGGTTTTGATGTCACTGTAGCAGTCCCCTCATTTGTTCCGTGAACCATAATATTTTAAACTACTTTTTCAATTCAGAAAGTTTTGCGAACGGATTATTATCTCGCTCAACCTCTGGTTCTTCAAGGATAGGGGCGGCTTCGCTCCGTGGATAAGCAGGCGCACAAATAGCAATTGCCTGAGAAATAGCATCCCCTATCGGGATATGACCATCGTGAAGACGTTCAACATCTACACCTGTTGCATCAATTTCTTCAATTTCCTCACTTTCAGGAACAAACCGCTCCAAAACATCGAAGGTGAGATAGGTTACCACAGTCTCGCCACTAACAACACAAGCTTGCTCAATCCTTGCTTTAACCTTGGCTGTGAGCTCCCAGCAAAGAGTGGCGCATAATTTTACCGTTGCCGATCCACTTACCTCAGAAACTGATAAAAAATCAAATCGTTCTGCCAGTGACGCTTCATCTGCTGGCGTGAGCGAAAGCGTAAGGCGCAGCGGTGTGCCACGTCTGATTGTTTCAGCCTCTACCGACAGCCCTGTTGAGAAAACGAGGGATTCACTACTCATTACATATTCTTCCATTCATCAGAAACATTAAAAAAAGGGCCAGTCATCCCCTCATCATCAGGAAATTGCGATATCCCGCAGGTCTAGCGTACCCGACAAGAACAAATCATCTTCACAATTTTCCAATTTAGTAATTGTCCCAAGGATAAGAGAGGCAAGTTTTAACTCAGCATCTCCTGCCTGCTCGCGCCGCCCTATATTACGGGCAAATGCCGTAGCGAGCGTGCTGGCATCTAACTCATCAAAGGCAGAACTATAGGCTGCAAGGCGGCCCGCAAACGCTTCAGACATAATCTTAACCCGTTTGGCAACACCAAGGTCACCGACACCCATTTCGCGCAATGTAAGGTCCATATCTGCAAACATAATATCATAGAGTTTTTGGCTTATGTCTTGTGCACTCTGTGATGCATCACCTTGCTGGCGCACAATTTTGCGCAAGCGATACATAACGAGCGATACACAAAGACAGAGCACATCAAACCGGCCATCAATGGTATCTTCGGCGCCATATTCCAGATAGAATGACGGCGTTCTGCTGGTTGACAACGCCATTTGATACAGCGCTTCAGCCGGCTCTCTGGTAGCATTATCTGATGTCTGTTTCCGTCGCGAAAATAATGAAAAAAGCATTCACCTACCCAAAAAATTTGACCTACACGCCATCCCGCGGCAATTATACCCGTAATGAATGCCTTACGTCTATCATAAGACATCACAAGAGCGTAGTTATCACTTATAAGAAATTGAAAATCAGCTTCTCTTCCCGATGAAATGGCCCCTTTAATGAAACTTTTATCTCTGTTTTCCAGTCTTGCTCTTGTTATGAGCCTTACACTCTTTTCTGGATGCTCATCCCAAATATCAACGCATGGACATACCCTTGAGCAAGCCAAACTTGATTTACTTGTTCCAGGAGAGACAAGTCTTAGTGATGTTTTAATTATGTTTGGAAAGCCGAGTTTCGATGGCGCCTTCGGATCGAGGAAAATCTATTATAATAATCAAGTAATGGAAACAGAGGTTGCCGGATATTCAGAAACGGTAAGCCGTTCCTTGCTTGTTCTAACCCTTGATGAAAATGATATTCTTCAGGCATTAGAAATTCGGTCAATCGACGACGACATCGCGGTAACAAAGCTAGACGCTAAAACGCCTACACCAGGTGATAATTTCGGGGTAGCAGAGCAGATTTTCTCAAATATCGGAAAACCGCAATAGCCAGAGCAAGGCTCGCTTTTTTAACCAGATGGCGCCCTTATCCAGTTTATTTCTGGCCTTTATTTCTGTGCCGCTAATTCTTCTGTCCGGAGAATACGGGCATGACGGTCCATAACAGCATTGATAAAGGCAACATCCGACTGGAAGACCTCTGCCATACCGGCATATTCTGATAGGACTGCCCGCACAGGGATATGAGGCATATCCATTAATTCGCAGATGCCGGCGCGCAAAATACAAATATCATGTCGCGCCAGACGTTCGCGGCTCCAGCCCTCATCAAGCGATTCGTCAATCATACGGTCGAGCAATTTTAATTGTGCATGCACACCCATTGTTAAGGCCTGAAAATGGTCTTCATCCAGCTTGTTCACTTTGAGCTGGCGGGCAATATCGTCAGCATAATGCGTGAGAAACTCAGGTATGGCTTCAAGAATATCTCGGCCTGTCATTTCTATCTCATAGCCAAGCTGAACAGTAGCAAGTCTTGCTGCAGCGCGCTTACGCACCGCTGTTGGGCGAAGATTTCCCTCACCTTTCTTAGCAGCTGTAGGGCTCGCTTTACTTGAAACTTTATCGCTACTCATGATGTACCTGCTGATAATAGCTGAGAGGTGAAATCTGCTTTCAGACGTGCCATAGCGAGCGCTGCCAGTGCAGCACCGCCGCCTTTATTAAGCTTGTCTTTATCAGCGCGTTCCCATGCTTGTTCAGCATTTTCAACGGTAAGAATGCCATTGCCGATGGCAAGGTCATGCTGAATGCTAAGATCCATTAGCCCACGTGCTGATTCAGAACACACCGTATCATAATGGGATGTCTGCCCGCGAATAACACAGCCAAGCGCAACATATCCATCAAAATGGGTTTCGCTAAGATGTGCTGTTTTCAGCGCAGCAGGGATTTCAAGAGCGCCGGGGACAGAAATAATATCATAACTTACACCCTCTGCTTCAAGTGCCTGAACGGCGCCTGCGCGCTGGGCCGACGCAAGGTCTTGATAGAACCCTGCCTCAATAATCAGAAAATGAAACGGCATAGACGCAATATCCCTGCTTGTTAAATCAGACAAAATAGGCCTAAGCCGTCTCTTCAGCTCACCAGTAAGCCGAAATTTGCCTTTATTATTATGAAATCGGCTTCCAGCCAGAAATCGATAGCCCATATCCATCAAGCCCGATAACAGTCGGTTTTGAATTGGATAGCAGCACCATATCCGTGATATTCAAATCATTCAATATCTGAGCGCCAACCCCGTAATCTCGAAGCTCGTGCGATCCAGACTTATCGTCACCCATTCGCGTTGCAATAAGCTGGGACAAGCCTGACGATGCGCCATCTCTGAGCAAAACAATAACGCCGGCACCTTCATCTGCAATAATCTGCATTGCACGCTGAAGCTCGCCATGACGCCGATGCGAACTCTCTTCGCCCAGCAAATCAACCATCAGGTCAAGCGCGTGCATCCGCACCAATACTGGTTTTTCAGTATCTACAGTGCCTTTGATCATCACCAGATGCTCAACCTCTGTAATATCATTACGATACACCATCAAACGCCAGCTACCACCAAACTCTGTTTCAATCACAGTTTCAGTCAGCCGTGAGACAAGCGTTTCATTTCGGCGGCGCCACGCAATCAGATCAGCAATTGCACCAATTTTAAGGTCATGCTCCTCAGCAAAAGAGACAAGGTCTGACAAGCGGGCCATAGACCCATCATCTTTCATAATCTCACAAATCACACCTGACGGCGCGGTGCTACCGGCCAAACGCGCAATATCAACCACGGCTTCTGTATGCCCGGCCCTGACCAATGTACCGCCATCACGCGCCACAAGCGGGAAGACATGGCCCGGTGTCGTAATATCGCGGTCATTGCAAAGAGGGTCGATGGCAGTCTGTATTGTCTGCGCTCTATCAGCTGCTGAAATACCGGTTGTCACGCCTTCGCGGGCTTCGATTGAGACGGTAAAGGCTGTTTGATGGCGTGACTGATTGCGCGTATCCATCATCGCAAGGCCTAATTCTTCGGTACGATCGCGTGTCAGAGCAAGGCAAATTAGTCCACGACCATATTTTGCCATGAAATTAACAGCCTCTGCATCCGCATATTCTCCGATGACGCATAAATCACCTTCATTTTCGCGATTCTGGTCATCAACAAGGATGAATAATTTTCCAAGACGCGCATCTTCTATCACCTCTTCAATTGGTGACAGGCCCTCATCAGAGGTTATCGTAGGAGCGGATTGTGTCATGTGAGTAAGACTACCTATTTTTGTACCTGCAGAAGACGCGCCATATAACGCGCCAGCATATCGATTTCCATATTCAACACGGACCCGGTCTCAACCGCACCCAATGTTGTCTGCTGCCATGTATGGTCAATTATATTAACATTAAAATTACTTGGGCCTACTTCATTAACCGTGAGCGATACGCCGTCAAGACAAACCGACCCTTTTTCAGCAACAAAGCCAGCAAATGCCGCGGGAATTTCGATATCTAACCGGTGAGAATCGTCGATCGCACTACATGCTGTTACTTGCGCTAGACAATCAACATGGCCTGAAACAATATGACCACCAAGCTCATCGCCTACTTTGAGCGCACGTTCAAGATTGATTTGGCTGCCAACCTTCCAGCGTCCCAGTGATGTTCGAGACAGGGTTTCAGCCGAAACAGCAACAACAAAATGCCGCGCATCACGCTTGGTTACCGTAAGACAGACACCAGAGCATGCAATAGACGCCCCAATATCGATTACCTGACAGTCCCATGGTGTTGCAATGGTAAACACCCAGTCACCATCGGACTGAATATCCACGATTTCGCCGCGCGCTGTGATAATTCCGGTAAACATGGGACTATCGCTCTTCTTTATCAGGGGCGGAATGGCGGGTTATTAAGCTATCAGACTGCCAACAGGACAAATTATCTCCTCCCAGATTAGCAGACCTAGTCCTTACATAAGTCGCAGTGGGGCCAAAATCCATAGTAGCATCCGAATTTATTCCGGCATTGGCTATCTTGCTCATCACGCTCGAAACACCCTCACCAAGAATTTCAGGACTTTTCAGCCAGTAAATCCTATCGGTAAGGCCTGCATGAAGAAAAGCAGTATTTAAGATTGTACCCGCTTCAATTAAGACATGCTGATAACCGCGCGATGCCAGAATCCCTGCAAGCCAGTCTAATTTTATGCTGCCATCACCCCGACAATGAATAAGTTCAACCCCGCATGCTGCAAGCGCGCTCAAACGCGTTCTATCAGCGGCGTCCCCATGGATTATGAGCACCGGAATATCAGACGCATCACGCACAAGATGAGAGGAAAGTGGCACTCTGGCGCTACTATCCAGAATAATACGATGCGGCTGGTGGCCTATCCCCGGTACCCGGCAGGTCATTTGCGGGTTGTCTGCCAGAACTGTGCCACTACCAGTTAAAACAGCATCAACCCTACTGCGCAAATCATGCACAAACCGCCGGGATACATCGCCCGTTAGCCAATATTGCTCGCCTGCAGCCTTAGCAATAAAGCCATCCTCACTTGTCGCAATCTTTGATGTAAAAAAAGGTCTGTTTTTCAGTTTATTATAAATAAAACCTGAAGTTATATCTAAAGCAAATTCTGTCATAAATTCAGATGCTATTTCAACAGATGCCGCACGCAAACACGCAATCCCCTTGCCATTAACCCGTTCATCCGGATCGTTAAGAGCATAGACAAGGCGGGCAATGCCAGCATCGCGCAATGCCTCTGCACAAGGCGGTGTCTTGCCATGATGCGCGCAAGGCTCAAGGGTAACATAAGCTGTGCCGCCGACTACCCTATGCGCCAGCCCTGCAGACCCTGCCTCAGCAAGTGCGACAGCCTCCGCATGGGGCCTTCCGTTAGGCTTCGTATGCCCTGCGGCGATAAGCTTATTATCAGGGGAGATAAGAACGCAGCCAACCGGCGGATTAGTGCCTGTCCTGCCCTCGGCTTTGCGCGCTTCTGCCAGAGCCGCCCGCATCCAGCGTTTGTCGTTTTCATGCTGTCCTATAACAGAACTCACAGCATCCTACTTACGCAATTCGTTGACAAATTCTTCAAAATCGCCGGCATCTTCGAAATTTTTATAAACGGAGGCATACCGAATATAGCCAACCTTATCCAAGGCCAGCAGTGCCTTCATGACCAAAGACCCGATATAATCAGATGTCACGTCAGCCTCGCCCGTCGATTCCAGTTTACGCACAATCTCATTAATGGCCATTGCAACGTCATTTTCATGAGCCGCGCGCTTTCGAAGCGCAATGGTGAAGGAGCGTTCCAGCTTTTCCCGGCTAAAGATAACCTTTCGTCCATCCCGCTTCATCACTGATATTTCACGCAATTGAACCCGCTCAAAGGTGGTAAAACGTGCATCGCACGCACCGCACTGACGCCGCCGCCTTATCGATGCCCCATCTTCTGAGGGACGCGAATCCTTAACTTGGGTATCTTCGGACCGGCAAAATGGACACAACATTTCTTATGCTCCCGCACCATGTAGTATGGCACCTGTTGCAAACATACTCGTTCTAGATATCTATCTATTTATAGATTGGGAAGGCTCTGCACAAGTCCTGAACGTCTGAGCGAACCCGCGCTTCAATATCAGAATTATCATTTTGGTTCGATGCCAGTCCATCAAGAACATCACCGATAAAATGGCCGATTTTCCGAAATTCGTCTTCGCCAAAGCCGCGTGTTGTCCCAGCCGGCGTACCAAGACGCACACCAGAGGTCACCATTGGCTTTTCAGGATCAAACGGAACGCCGTTTTTATTACAGGTAATCCCTGCATTTTCCAAAGAGACTTCAGTGATATCACCGGTGAGACCCTTGGGGCGCAAATCAACCAGAACAAGATGCGTATCCGTACCCCCAGAGACAAGGTCAACACCTCTATCAAGCAGGACTTCGCCCAGAACACGGGCGTTTGTGACAACATTCTGGATATAGGTTCCGAATTCCGGCTTAAGCGCTTCACCAAACGCAACCGCTTTACCAGCAATAGCATGCATTAACGGGCCACCTTGAAGACCTGGGAATACCGCTGAATTGATTTTTTTGCCAAGCGCTTCGTCATTGGTAAGGATAATCCCGCCCCGTGCCGCTCTCAGTGTTTTGTGGGTTGTTGATGTAACAATATCGGCGTGCGGTAGAGGGCTTTGATGAACACCAGCAGCCACAAGACCGGATATATGGGCCATATCAACCATTAGCAAGGCGCCAACTGAATCAGCAACCCGGCGGAAAGCGGCAAAATCAAGCTCACGCGGATAAGCCGACGCCCCCGCAACAATAAGCTTGGGGCGATGTTCTTCGGCAAGCGCTTGAACATCATCAAAATTTACCTGACCTGTTTGTTTATCAACGCCATATTGGACCGCATTAAACCATTTACCCGACAGATTCGGGCGTGCCCCATGGGTTAAATGCCCACCAGCTTCCAAAGACATCCCCAGAACCGTATCGCCCGGCTGCAATAGCGCCAAGAAAACAGCCTGATTTGCCTGTGCACCAGAATGCGGCTGCACATTAACAAAAGAACAGTTGAAAAGCTTTTTTGCCCGCTCAATCGCCAGCGTTTCAACAACATCAATATGTTCACACCCGCCATAATAACGGCGCCCTGAATAGCCTTCAGCATATTTATTTGTCAGAACAGAGCCTTGCGCTTCTAGAACAGCGTTAGAGACGATATTTTCTGATGCTATCATTTCTATCTGGTCCTGCTGGCGCATCATCTCATCAGAGATAGCTGCCGCAATTTCAGGGTCAGTATCAGCAAGGGTGTTATTAAAGAACGCAGTTAAATCAGTCATTAGATTGTCCTTGTACAAAAACAGTGTTGGGGGCGTGAAATAGGGGTGAAAAAATAGTTATTTATCGTTATGAAAGTAGCTCATCGGGCCGCGAAAGCTTGGTTACGCGACGCTCATGCCGGCCGCCTTCAAACGGTGTAGATAAAAATGTGTCGACGCAATCAAGAGCTGTCTGGATGCCGACCAGCCGCTCACCAAGGGCAAGTACATTGGCATTATTATGTTCACGGCACAGCCGCGCTGCTGTCATATCGCTCACCAGTGCCGCCCGAATCCATGGATACCGGTTAACAGCAATCGAAATCCCAATACCAGACCCGCAAATTGCAATGCCTGACGCTGTATCATCCCCCTTCATGGCAGCCGCAAGCGCAGCGCCATAATCAGGGTAATCAACAGATGTTTTGTCATGTGGGCCAACATCTGTCACATCAAAGCCTTTTTCGGTTAGAAATGCCACGAGAGCCGCTTTTAGATCAAAACCGGCATGGTCAGACGCAAGATAAACAGTCATAGGCCTCTAATCCCTTTTTTCAGAACAAAATGGGGCCCTGCAAAATAGGGGGCACACATATGAGCAGCAAAAAGCCGCATTCTTATCCGTATTATTCCGGTCTGTTTTATCATAAATATCACAAACAGCCATGCGGCATTTTGAGGCGACAACCTTGCCGCCGCACCGCCCCTATTATGGCCGGCATCTTTTCTGTGCTATACCCCTTTTGTATAATCATACGAAAGGTTTTAGGTAGCTTCGTGAAATTTTTATTCAAATAAACCACTTTTATGAATGACATATTACTATTACTAGGATAAGATTTAGGTAATGGAAACGCACCAAGTTTAGGGAAGACATAAGTCAAAAACAGTTAAGCGTTCCAAAACAAGGCGTTAAGCCTTGTTTTTTTATGCCTAAATCCCTCTGAAACTAAAGAACCCTGATGTGATAACCAAATAGACAATCACAAACAACAATGCAGAAATTCCTGTCGTGACCAACATTTTAGCGATAATACGCGGCCGTGCAGGGGCTGATGATGCATGCCCTGCCTCAATCGTATCTGGCGCTTTTGCCCCAAACGGCAGAACCATGAACAACACCCACCACCAAAGCAGAATATAAACAACAACAGCTGATACAGTATCCATCAGGGGCTCCTAAGCTTGCTGTAATTCGACAAGCGTACCTGTCATATCTTTGGGATGTATAAACAGGACTGGTTTTCCATGCGCCCCAATTTTTGGCTCATGGCTTCCAAGAATGCGGGCGCCGCTATCAATAAGCCTATCGCGAGACGCATATAAATCATCAACATCAAAACAGATATGATGCATCCCGCCATCTGGGTTGCGCGCCAGAAAGGCTGCAATTGGCGAGCTATCATCTAGTGGCTCAAGAAGCTCTATCTTGCCATTTTCAGCTACAACAAATACCACCCTCACCCCATGCTCTGGCAAGCTTTGCGGCGCCGAGACTTCAGCGCCTGTGCGCGCCTGCCATTGTGCGGCCGCACCATCAAGGTCGGGAACAACAATCGCAATATGATTAATACGGCCCAGCATCATCTCATTCATGCAGATAATTCCTTGTCATCTGAGCGCATGATGTGAACATGGACAGTTGGCCGGAGCCGAAAGCGTGTTCTGACTAACGAGCGCACAGCAGAAATAACAGCCTGCTGAACCGCGTCATCTGCCAACACAGCTGTGTCGGATAAATTATCAATGGCATCCTCGATTCTGAGGGACGCGTCAGCTAACAGCCCATCAGCCTGATCAGCACCGCAAATGCCGGACTGGCTTACCTGCGGCGCCAATACTAGCTCACCCGATGCTGTAAGCACTACAGATGCTGTAATTGTCCCATTCCAGAGCATTCTGCGACGGCTCCGCAGAAAATCTGATTGGATATCAACAATTTCCCCACCCTCATGCGTAAGAGCGCCAACTGGAGCATTGCCTGTTATATCAGCCTCACCATCTGTAAAGGTAATGATATCACCATTATTGGGAATGAGTGTCTGGGAGACCTGACAGCCTTCTGCAAGCTTTGCATGTGCCAGAAGATGACGCGCAGTCCCATGCACAGGCACCGCAATTTTCGGGCGGACCAGAGAGTACATTTCAATAAGCTCATCACGTGCAGGATGGCCAGACACATGAACGGGCTTATCATCATCAGTAATCAGATGAATGCCACGACGCACAATCATATCCTGAATTCGGGCAATAGCCGGCTCGTTCCCGGGTATCTGGCGCGATGAATAAATCACTGTATCGCCGGGAACCAGAGACAAGGTCTCGTGGGTGCCATTGGCAATTCGTGCCATGGCAGCACGCGTCTCGCCTTGCGACCCGGTACAGATAATGACCAGATTTTCGCGCGGGATAAGGTTGGCTTCTGTTTCAGGCACAAAATCAGGAATATCCTTTAAGTACCCGACCTCTTTTGCTGCAGAAATGGTGCGGGTAAGTGCCCGTCCAGCAACACAGACAGACCGTCCATTTGCCTGCGCTGCGGCAATAATGGATTTAATACGGGCAACGTTACTTGCAAATAATGTCACAGCCACGGCGTGCTTTGCTTCTGCAATTGCTTCTGTCAGCCCTTTTTGCGCAACAGCTTCAGACGGCGTTCGGCCCTCTACCATTGCATTTGTGCTGTCCCCAACAAGCGCCATAATACCTTCATCGCCAATTTCTTTCAGACGGGCTCTGTCAGTATCATTGCCAAGTGTTGGTGTTTCATCAAACTTCCAGTCACCGGTATGCAGGATATTGCCTGCATCGGTGCGCAGCACTAAGGCTGCAGGGTCCGGAATAGAATGGGTCAGACTGACAAGCTCTAGTGAGAAAGGGCCAAACTGATAATCAGTATTATATTTTAGTTCGTGCAACGGAATAGACACATCAATACGCGCTTCACTTAGCTTGCGCCGCAATAATGCCAGTGTGAAGGCCGTGCCGTATACCGGAACCTTCAGGCGCTCCCAGAGATAGGGAATAGCGCCAAAATGGTCTTCGTGGGCGTGGGTTAGAATAATCGCTTCAAGCTTATTCTTACGTGCCTCGATAAAGGTTAAATCGGGAAGAATAACATCAACGCCCGGCAGGGATTCATCTGGAAAGCTAATGCCAAGATCCACCATCAACCATCTGTCTTTGAAATGGTATAGATTGGCGTTCATGCCAATTTCGCCAGAGCCGCCAAGCGGCACAAATACCAGTTCGTTTTCGTGAATTGTCATAATCGTTCGCTTTCCCGGTTATTATACCTTGGGGTTGTTCATATCGTAGATCAGCTTCAGTCCTATTACGGTCAAATCAGGCTGCATGGATGTTATCATCGGCAAATGAGGCACAAAAACAGATGCAAGCCCCCCTGTTGCAATTTTAGTGAAGCCATACCCTGCCTCTGCTTCCAGTCGGGCAAGGATCCCCTCAACAAGGCCAACATAGCCCCATAACACGCCTGAGCGCATCGCTGACACCGTTGATGTCCCAAGGACAGGCAACTGCCCATCAAACTGGTCGACAGATATCTGCGGCAGTTGAGCGGCGGCCATTGCAAGAGCTTCAGACGAGCGATGCACACCAGGAGAGATAACACCCCCAGCATAACAGGCTTTATGTTTATCAGTCTGTGCGGTGCGCACAATATCAAAAGTTGTCGCAGTCCCAAAATCGACCACAATAGCTGGCACCAGACCCAAATGCGCAACAGCAACAGCATTTACCAGCCGGTCAGCGCCAACCTCAGCCGGGTTATCGATATCAATCTCTAGCGCAAGAGTGACGCCGGGCGCCCCGACAATAACAGGCACTACACCAAGGATATTCGTTGCAAAACTCGAAAGATGAGGCGTTATATCTGGCACAACAGACGCTATCACACAGCCATCAATATCTTGGGGTGAACATGATATCTTGGTAAGCTGTTGTGTGAGGACATCCAGATAAGCCTTACCTGAATGTGGCCCTTTGGTTTCAAGGCGCCATTGGCAACAGATAGCCTCATCATCGAAAACAGACATCACGATATTGGTATTACCGCAATCAACCGCAAGCAGCATAAATTTTGCTTTCCGTGTTAGACATCAGTTGCACTGCCACCCTCATCAGATGGCGTCTTCATGATGTGAACATCACCGGTTGTAATCCGGTGCGACACTCCTGAATTATCTTCTAGTATCAAGACGCCCTCATCATCAATTGAGGTGCACCTGCCTTTCAACTTATGGTCCTGAAGCGATACTTCAATAGGCTGGCCAATCATATCACAGAAGATGCGCCAAGAGCGAATACAACTGCGCGGGCCATCTGCGATATGCCAGCGTGCCAGATTATCGGCCAGACAATGCAAAAATGTAGAGGCAAGTTCAAACGCGCCTATATCCCGCTGCGAGAATGTGGACAAATCCCCTATTGGCACTTTCCGGCCAGCTATCTGCGGCGCATTCAGTAAATTTACACCGCACCCTATGATAAGGGCTGGCGGATGCGCTTCGAGCAATATTCCTGCAATTTTATGCCCATCTGCTAACACATCATTTGGCCATTTCATCTTTAGCTTATCAGCATTATTCGGCACTAATTGCTGAATAGCGTGCAGCAGTGACAATGACGTTAAAAACGACAAGCTGGACCACTCAATGATATCGCGTTTCGGGGCAAGGATGACAGATAGATACATCCCGTCACCACGATTAGAGGTCCATAATCGCCCCTGACGGCCGCGCCCTTCTGTTTGCTCGTCAACAAGGAAGGCTACGCCATGAGCGGCCGGATTATCTGCCAAATATGATAGCGCAAGGTCACTTGATGACGTGGCTGAGCGGCTATGAAAGAGCTGCCATCCACTTGGAATATCATCAAAACCCTTCATATGACTGATCAGCTAAAGCTGGCCAGCGCCCCTGAAATAGAGCTGGCATGGTCATGAACAGGCCCAATAAACAAGAAGAACAGCAGAATAACAGCAAGAGAGGCAAACAGCACAAGCCTGTTATTACGCTCACCACCCTTATCAAGCGGGGCATCTGCTTCTTGGAAATACATCAACCGGATAATACGCAAATAATAAAAAGCGCCGATAACTGATGTCAGCACGCCGATAATCGCTAGTGGTACAAGTCCAGCATCAACCGCTGCAAGGAAGACATACCATTTTGCAAAGAAGCCGGCGAGTGGCGGAATCCCGGCCATAGAGAACATGATAACCATCATGCCGGCGGCTTGAATGGGGTGGGTTGATGACAGGCCCGACAAATCGGAAATCCGCTCAACTGGCGCCCCATCACGGCGCATTGACATAATGATGGCAAAACTACCGGCGCCCATAAAGACGTAAGTTGTCATGTAAATAACAACACTTGTTGCCCCTTCAATAGAGCCTGACGCAAGGCCAGCAAGAGCATACCCCATATGGGCAATAGATGAGTAGGCCAGCATTCTTTTGATGTTCTGCTGCATAATAGCGCCTGTTGCGCCAACAATCATTGAGATAACAGATAATGCAATCAGGATTTGCTGCCACTGCATTGCCATACCGCCAAGCGCATTATAGGTCACGCTCAGCATCAGCGTGATAGAGGCAACCTTCGGGACAATCGCAAACAGAGCTGTTACCGGTGTTGGAGCACCCTCATACACATCTGGCGTCCACATATGGAACGGCGCTGCTGATATCTTGAACGCAAGACCAGACAGCAGAAACACCATACCAACTGTCATACCAACAGAAATATCACCCGTTGTCAGGCTTGCCGCAATTTCGGTAAAGCCTGTGCTGCCAGAAAAGCCATATACCATGGACGCACCATAGAGCAGCATACCAGAGGATAAGGCGCCAAGAAGGAAATATTTCAAGCCAGCCTCAGATGATTTAAGCGAGCCAGTGCGCATCGCAGCCACCACATAAAGCGGCAATGACTGAAGTTCAAGCGCCATATAAAGCGAAATCAGGTCATTGGCAGAAATCATTAACAACATGCCAAGAATAGCCATCAGAACCAGCAGATGAAATTCAGCCCGATCAATCCCCTCGCCCCAACCGTCACTTACCAGCCAGCAGGCAAAAAACCCGCCCAGCAAGACAAGGCCCTTCATATATGCGGTTAGTCCGTCAATCCGGAACATACCGTTAAATATCTCAGTAGCTCCTTGTGGCAGAAGGAACAAGGCAGCAAAGCCAGCCGCATAACCAACAAGTGAGATGGTACGGACCGTCTTCATATGCCCGTCTGACTGCCGTGCGAATGCCGCAACAAGGACGAGAATAAGGGCAAAGAAAATCAGAATAAATTCTGGCAGAGCCGCTAAAAATGTAAGGGAGCTAAAATCCATTGACCTGTCCTTTACCGCAATGATGCCGAAAGAACTGAACCATTAAGCTGGCTCAGTAATGTTGAAACACTCGCATCCATAATATCGAGCAGCGTTGAGGGATAAACCCCAAACCAGAGAACGAGTATTGTGAGCGGTACAAAAATCGCTATTTCACGACTATCAAGAGGCGGCATTTCCAGCACTTCTGATTTTTCAGCCTTACCAAAGACCACCCGCCGATAAAGCCACAGCATGTAACAGGCACCAAGAACAAGTCCAGTTGCGGCAAACACAGCAACCCATGGCGCTGCTTTCCATGCGCCAACCAGCACAAGCATTTCGCCAACAAAACCGGAGGTGCCCGGAAGTCCAACAGAGGCAAGCATCATAAACATAAAAAACGCAGCATAGCGTGGCATCGCATCCACCACACCGCCATAAGCATCAATCTCTCTGGTATGCAGGCGGTCATAGACAACACCAACACAGAAAAACAGCGCCGCAGACACAAGACCATGCGAGATCATCTGGAACATTGCGCCATCAATCCCCTGCTCTGTCAGCGTGAAAATGCCAATCGTCACAAATCCCATATGAGCAACAGAGGAATAAGCGATAAGCTTTTTCATATCAGACTGCGCCAGCGCAACCAGAGATGTATAAATCACCGCAATAGCCGACAGCACAAAAATCATCGGCGCAAAATAAGCTGACGCATCAGGGAACATTGGCAATGAGAAGCGCAGGAAGCCGTAACCACCCATTTTTAGCAATACACCAGCAAGTATCATAGAACCGGCTGTTGGCGCTTGCACATGTGCATCAGGAAGCCATGTATGAACCGGCCACATCGGAACCTTCACCGCAAAAGATGCAAAGAATCCTAAGAACAGCCAGAATTGCAGCGCTGGTGCAAATTCATATGCTGCCAGTTGCGGAATATCAGTGGTGCCTGTCATCTGATACATCACCAGCATACAGACCAGCATCACCACAGAGCCAAGCAAGGTATATAAAAAGAATTTGAAGGCAGCATAAACGCGCTCTGCTCCGCCCCACACCCCGATAATTAGGAACATCGGGATAAGCACACCTTCGAAAAACAGATAGAACATCAACATATCAAGCGATGCAAACATGCCGATCATCATTGTTTCAAGAACAAGAAAGGCAATCATATAGTCGCGGACACGGTGCGTAATCGCATGCCAGCTTGCCAGAATAGCAAGCGGCGTCAGAAACGTTGAGAGCAGGATAAATGGCATAGAAATACCATCAACGCCGAGATGATAGGAAATCCCAGTTTTCCCAATCCAGTCTGCCTGCTCTTCAAATTGATACCCTGAAAGGCTGGCGTCAAACCCCCAATAAAGGTTCAACGACAAGAAAAAGGTAAAGCCCGACACCCATAGGGCAACACGTTTTGCATTGCGCGCAACTGATGCCTCATCGCCTCGGATTAAAAAGAGAAACAACACGCCCAGCAAAGGAAGATATGTCACAACGCTCAAAATTGGCCAGCTCGAAATCATGACCTATCTCCCGAAGCCACTGAAGTACCAAGATAACAGAACAACAACACCTATCATCATTGCGAATGCATAATGATAGACGTAGCCAGACTGCAACTTTGTCAGCATGCCAGACGACCGTTTGACAAACCCAGACAGGCCATCAGGCCCATAATAATCGATAACGCCCTTATCGCCGCGTTGCCATAACATCTGGCCAACAGCTACTGACGGGGCAACAAAGATCCGGTCATAAAGCTCATCAAAATACCATTTATTAAAGAAGAACCGGTAGAGCGGCGCAAACATGGTTGCAATGCGCGCCGGCAAAGACGGTATGACAATATAGGCTACCACAGCCAGAATAACGCCAGATGCGGCAAGGATAATTGGTAGCAACTTCACCCATGTTGGAACATGGTGCGCATTTGCAAGCGCGTCATGTCCCGGCAGAATGAAAATTGCATCTCCCCAGAACGCTGCCATATCTTGACCCACAAACAGCTCATAGCCTAACCAGCCCGAGAAGATTGCGCCTAGGGCAAGCGGCACAAGCGGCAAGGTCATTACGTTTGGTGATTCATGAACATGCGACATCACCTTAGCGCTTGCCCGCGGTGTACCGTGGAAGGCAAGGATAAGAAGCCGCCAGCTATAAAATGCTGTTAGGAGTGCGGCTGCACATCCCAGCCAGAAAGCAAGCATCCCAGGACCGCTGTGGGCGGCGTAGGCTGCTTCCAGAATCATATCCTTAGAGTAGAAGCCCGCAAAGAACGGGAAGCCAGCTAACGCAAGCGAGCCAATCCACATCATCGCGTAGGTAACAGGTACCTTGCGCCAGATACCGCCCATATTCCGCAAATCCTGCTCATCTGAAAGCGCATGGATAACAGAGCCTGCGCCTAAGAAGAGAAGCGCCTTGAAGAAGGCATGTGTTGTCAGGTGGAACATCGCTGCCGGATAGGCAGAGACCCCTGCAGCAAAGAACATATAACCAAGCTGTGAGCATGTTGAATAGGCAATCACCCGCTTGATATCAAACTGCGTCATACCAACTGTTGCCGCAAAAATCGCTGTGAGCGCGCCAACAATCGTAATGATATCAAGGGCAAGCGGTGCATATTCAATAACAGGTGACATCCGGCAGACCAAAAAGACACCGGCGGTAACCATGGTTGCTGCATGGATAAGCGCAGACACAGGTGTCGGGCCTTCCATCGCATCTGGCAACCAGGTATGCAAACCAAGCTGAGCTGATTTGCCCATTGCGCCAATAAATAGCAATATCGATACTAGCTCTAGCGCCGGCATAGAGAGGCCAAACACGGTGATGACATGCGATTGATAGGTAGAGGCGTTGGCAAAAATATCTGAGAACTGAACAGACCCCATGAGCGCAAAAATCGAAATAATCCCAAGCGCAAAGCCAAAATCGCCAACACGGTTAACCACAAATGCCTTCATGGCGGCTGTGTGCGCGCTTTCCTTATGATACCAAAACCCAATTAGCAGATAAGAGGCAACACCAACCCCCTCCCAGCCAAAGAAGAGCTGAACCAGATTATCTGCTGTCACAAGCATCAGCATGGCAAAGGTAAAGAGGCTGAGATACGCCATAAACCGGCCACGCGCTTTATCATGTGACATATAGCCAACTGAATAGATATGAACGCATGATGAAACGCCGGTTACAACAATCAGCATCACAGCTGTCAGCGTATCAAACCGCAACGTCCAATGGGCCTGAAAGTCGCCTGAGCCAATCCAACGGGCCACCTCAACTGTGAGCGCCTGACCGCCAAGAGCAATCTCAACAAACGCAAAACAGGATAGGACCAAAGAAAGACAGACACCGGCTATGGACACCAAGGTTGCAATATTATGATGCTGTCGCAATGAAGCAATGCCGGCAATAATGGCCCCGAGAAGCGGGAGAAAGACAATCGCGTGATAAAACATTCTTCTACCCCTTCATCACATTGATGTCTTCAACAGCAATCGACCCACGGTTTCTGAAATAGACAACCAGAATAGCAAGACCGATAGCCGCCTCAGCAGCAGCGACAGTAAGAATAAATAGTGAGAAGATCTGACCCGATAAGTCAGCAGAATAGGCCGAAAATGCCACCAGATTAATACTGACAGACAACAGAATAAGTTCAATCGACATCAAAATAGTGATGACATTCTTCCGGTTTATGAAAATTCCAAACACACCAAGAACAAACAGGATGGCAGCAACAGACAAATAATGTGCCAGCGTGATTTCACTCGTAAAGAGTTCCATTAGTTGCTCCCCTCTTTTGCTTCTGCGCCTTCGCCAGAATTAACTTTGGCAAGTCTGACAGTATCTTCGCGGCGCCGGCTATTCTGGGTAGATATATTCTGGCGTTTGACGCCCGGACGGGACCTTAATGTCAGCGCAATTGCGCCGATCATAGCAACCAGCAGAATAAGTCCTGCAAGCTGGAATAAATATACATATTCAGTATAAAGCACCCTGCCTAGCTGGGCTGTATTATGAACCCCCGTTGCTTCGGGCAGCGCGCCACTATCGCTCGTGAGCTGGAAAAATGTCGTGAAGAGCTCGGCCAGCAAGATAATGCCAATGACGATGCCAAGCGTGCGATATTTCTGAAAGCCTTCGCGCAACTCAACAAAGTTGATATCAAGCATCATCACAACAAACAGAAACAGCACCGCAACCGCGCCGACATAAACAACCACTAACAGCATCGCAAGAAATTCAGCCTGCAGCAGGATAAACAACCCAGCTGCATTAAAGAATGCAAGGATAAGGAACAGCACCGAGTGAACCGGATTGCGCGCCGTTACAACCATCAGGCCCGCAAGGCAGGTTACCGCCGCAAACAGATAGAAGAAAAAAGAAGAAATCATGAAATTACCGGCCCCCTATCATGCCTGGCTTAACGCCATCTCGCATCTGCAGCCAGATTGCGGGCAATTTCCGCTTCCCAGCGATCACCATTATCAAGCAGCTTATCCTTGTCATAGAACAGCTCTTCTCTGGTTTCTGTTGCAAATTCAAAATTTGGTCCCTCAACAATTGCATCCACAGGGCAGGCTTCCTGACAGAAACCGCAATAGATGCATTTGGTCATATCAATATCATAGCGGGTCGTTCGGCGTGAGCCATCATCACGCGGCTCAGCTTCGATTGTAATCGCTTGTGCAGGACAGACAGCTTCGCATAATTTACAAGCAATGCAGCGCTCCTCGCCATTTGCATAGCGCCGCAATGCGTGCTCCCCTCTGAACCGAGGCGATAAATAGCCTTTCTCATAAGGATAGTTCAGCGTCACTTTCGGCTTGAAGAAATATTTTAAGGTCAACATAAGACCTTTCAGCATTTCAAGCAGCAGAAACGAGCGAACAGCATTAATCATCGCACTCATTGGTTCAGTCCCTTACAAAAAATCATTAGCCCGGCAGACTATCGGTAGCTACGAGATAACCAGCCGTTAACACAACATAAATTAGTGAAAATGGCAGGAAGACTTTCCAGCCAAGACGCATCAGCTGATCATAGCGATAGCGCGGCGTTGTTGCCCGCACCCACAAGAACACAAACAATAGCAGACAAATCTTTAAGATAAACCAGATTGGGCCCGGAATAAGGTTAAACGGCGCAAAATCAAATGGTGACAACCATCCACCAAGGAATAGCAGAGTTGTTATCGCACTCATCAAAATCATATTGGCATATTCACCAAGGAAGAAGAGCGCAAAGCTCATCGATGAATATTCAACAAAATAGCCGGCAACAAGCTCGGACTCGCCTTCGGGAAGGTCAAACGGTGCGCGGTTTGTTTCTGCCAATGTAGAAATAAAGAACACAGCAAACATCGGGAAAAGCGGCAGCGCGAACCACATATCGCGCTGTGCCTCAACAATTGCAGACAGGTTAAGCGAGCCAACACAGACCAGAACATTAATAATGACCAGTCCCATAGAGACTTCGTAAGATACCATCTGTGCAGCAGACCGAAGCGCACCTAAAAAGGCATATTTAGAATTACTGGCCCAGCCGGCCATGATTACGCCATACACGCCAAGCGAGCTAATCGCGAATAGATACAGCACGCCAACATTAATATCAGCCAGCACCAGACCAGCATCAAACGGAATAACAGCCCAAGCAACAAGCGCCAGAACGAATGTCAGCATCGGGGCAATCATAAACACAGTCTTATCAGCACCCGCAGGCAGAATGGTTTCTTTGGCCATCAATTTCAGCGCATCAGCAAACGGCTGAAACAGACCAAACGGGCCAACAACGTTCGGGCCTTTGCGAAGCTGCATGAAGCCAATAACGCGCCGTTCAGCTAGCGTTAAATAGGCAACGGCAATCAAAAGTGGCACGATAACAGCTAGAATCTTGGCAACGATCCATGCAAGCTCAATATACCAATTATTTTCCATCATCTTGACTCCCCGCCTGCTCTGCGTCGCTACTCTGCTGCCATTTCGGCAGAGTTCTGGTCTGCGGCACGATAACATTCTGCCATTGTCTCAGATGCGCGTGACATTGCGCAGGTCATATAGAATTGTGATAAGCCTGCTTGCACAGCATCAGATTTTAGCGCCCCCGTCCGGCCAAACTTTACCCATCGGGCTGGCTTAATTTCGCCAATATTACCGAAATGCGGCACGGCGGCCACAAGGGCAGCGCGCACAGCAGCATGGCTGTCAAACGGCAATGACGATGAAAGCCTATCAGATAATGCGCGAATAATCGCCCAGTCTTCTTTTGCTTCGCCTGGCGGAAATGTTGCCCGCTGTGTCATTTGCACACGGCCTTCAAAATTCACATAAAGACCTTCTTTTTCGGTAAAGGCCGCACCCGGAAGAACGACATCTGCAACAGTCGCACCTTTATCGCCGTGATGACCCTGATAAATCGTAAAGCTATTTTCCAGCTTTGTTGTGTCAATTTCATCAGCGCCAAGCAACCAAACCAGCTTCATATCACCTGCGTAAGCTGCTTTTAGCATGCCATCAACATCAAGCCCGCCCTTGCCCGGCACAAATCCCATATCAAGACCCGCAACACGGCCAGCCGCAGTATGCAGAACATTATAGCCGTTCCAGTCAGCGGTCACGACACCCACCTTATCAGAAAGCTCGCGCAGCAGCCCTTGAATGGCGCCAGCATCCGCACGCCGCAGAGCGCCCATACCAACAATAATCATCGGACGTTTCGCTGATTTCATGATTTTGGCAAAAGGATGCTTACCAGCCGCAATTTTGGTCAATACGTCAATTTCATCACCCAGATAGCTAACCGGGTAGGTCAACTCTGCTTCTGGGCCCAGATGAGCAACAGGGATCCGGTTGTTAAGATAACGTTTCCGGATACGCGCATTCATCACAGGCGCTTCAATACGCGGGTTGCTGCCAATAATTAGCAGCGCATCAGCTGTATCAATACCCTCAATCGTCGAATTAAACAGATAAGAGCTCCGCTGGCGGGCATTGAGCTTAGCGCCATCCTGACGGCAATCAATGTGAGGGCTGCCGATTTTATCAAACAAGGATTTAAGCGCAAATAGCGCTTCAGCATCAACCTGATCGCCTGCAATTGCACCCATTTGTGCCGGACGTGCCTTTTTCATCACCTTGGCAATCGCATCAAAGGCGTCATTCCAGCTTGCTGGATGTAATCTGCCATCTGCGCCGCGCAAATACGGACGGTCAAGGCGCTGACGGCGCAAGCCATCGATCGCATAGCGTGCTTTATCGGAAATCCATTCTTCGTTTACCTGCTCATTCAGACGCGGCAAGACACGCAAAACTTGCGCGCCTCTGGCATCAACACGGATGTTTGAGCCTTGCGCGTCTGTTACATCAACAGACTCAACTTTGGTGAGCTCCCACGGACGGGCGACAAACGCATAGGGACGCGAGGTTAGCGCGCCAACAGGACATAGATCAATCACATTGGCAGAAAGCTCACTTGCCAGCGTTTTTTCAAGATATGTTGTAATTTCAACAGACTCACCGCGGCCAATCGCTCCCAATTCAGGGATACCGGCAACTTCGGTTGAGAAGCGCACACAACGCGTACAATGAATACAACGTGTCATCACGGTTTTAATCAGCGGGCCCATCTGCTTTTCGCTGACAGCACGCTTATTTTCCTGATAGCGGCTTTCATCAAACCCATAACCCATGGCCTGATCTTGCAAATCACACTCACCGCCCTGATCGCAAATAGGACAATCAAGAGGATGGTTTACCAACAGAAATTCCATCACACCTTCACGGGCTTTTTTAACCCGATCTGTCTCAGTAGAAATCACCATCCCGTCACCAGCAGGCATTGCACAGGATGCAATCGGCTTGGGCGCGCGTTCCATATCAACAAGACACATGCGGCAATTACCAGCGATAGACAGCCGTTCATGATAGCAGAAGCGCGGAATTTCTACACCGGCCTCTTCACATGCCTGTAGCACGGTTGCCCCTGCTTCGACTTCGACTTCCACACCATTGACTGTCAGCTTTGGCATATTCTTACTCCGCTGCCTGTATCATTGCCTGATGCGCCTTGATACGGCGTTCAATTTCGGGCCGGAAATGCTTGATTAGCCCCTGAATAGGCCAGGCAGCAGCATCACCAAGAGCACAAATTGTATGGCCCTCAACCTGACGTGTTACCTGCTCAAGTGTATCAATTTCATGCTGTTCTGCTTCGCCGCGGACAAGTCTGTCCATCATGCGCCACATCCAGCCCGTACCTTCACGGCAGGGGGTACATTGACCACATGATTCATGCTTATAGAAATAAGACAGACGGCTAATCGCCCGCACGATATCTGTGCTCTTATCCATCACAATAATGCCAGCAGTGCCAAGACCTGTCCCAGCGGCGCGCAATGCGTCGAAATCCATTGTCATGGTCTCGCAGACATCTTTGGGCATTAATGGCGTTGATGAACCACCTGGAATGATAGCCAGCAAATTATCCCAGCCACCGCGGACACCGCCCGCATGCTTTTCGATAAGTTCTTTTAGCGGAATGCCCATTTCTTCTTCGACATTACACGGCTTATTCACATGACCCGAAATACAGAATAGTTTGGTGCCTGTGTTGTTATCCTTACCCAAGCCTGCAAACCACGCCCCGCCGCGCCGCAAAATAGTGGGCGCAACTGCAATTGATTCAACGTTATTAACAGTCGTTGGACAGCCATAAAGGCCTACACCTGCCGGAAATGGCGGTTTTAGGCGCGGCTGGCCTTTTTTGCCTTCAAGCGATTCAAGCAACGCTGTCTCTTCACCGCAAATATAGGCTCCTGCGCCGCGATGCAGGTAGATATCAAACTTCCAGCCTGAGCCAGCAGCATTTGGCCCAAGAAGGCCCGCATCATAGGCTTCTTCGATAGCAGATTGCAGCCGGCGCGCTTCATTCACAAACTCGCCGCGAATATAGATATAGGCTGCATGGGCGCGCATCGCAAAACCAGCAACAAGACATCCCTCTAGCAGCTTATGTGGCTCATGGCGGATGATATCACGGTCTTTACATGTACCCGGCTCTGATTCATCGGCATTCACAACAAGATAATGCGGACGGTTGCCAACTTCTTTGGGCATAAATGACCATTTCAGACCTGTTGGGAAGCCCGCACCGCCGCGGCCACGAAGACCAGAAGCCTTCATTTCTTCAACCACATCATCATGACCACGCGCTAAAATAGCCGCTGTGTTATCCCAGTCACCGCGCTTTTTTGCACCAGCAAGACCAGCATCATGCCAGCCATAGATATTGGTGAAAATACGATCTTTATCCGCCAGCATCCCTGTTGCTCCCTATTTCCCAGCC
>DGJU01000082.1:36934-45486 GCA_002387605.1 Alphaproteobacteria bacterium UBA4588
GAGCCAACAGGAGGCGGTGTGTCTGCTGCAAGAGCTTCGATAAGCGCTGCTGTCGACTGATAGTCCAAATCTTCATAAAAATCGTCATTCACCTGCAGAATAGGCGCGTTCACACATGCCCCGAGGCATTCAACTTCTAACATGGTAAAGCGGCCACATTCGGATGTCTGACCTGAGCTGATATCTAGCTTATCTTTGATACAGCGCACCATATCGTCTGATCCGCGCAGCATACAGGGCGTTGTTGTACAGGCCTGCAAAAACCATTTACCAACCGGCTTTAGGTTATACATCGTGTAGAAACTAGCAACTTCAAGCACTCTAATTTCAGCCATATCAAGACGTTTGGCAATATGCTCAATCGCTTTCATGGGGATCCAGTTTTGATGCTGACGCTGGGCGAGGTCTAGCATTGGCATAACCGCGCTAGCCTGACGGCCTTCGGGGTATTTTGCCAGTATCGTTAGAATTTTTTCCTCATTCTCTGCGGTAAACGCAAAGCTATCAGGCTGCTCATGGGCAATGATGGATTGAATGCTCATCTGTCGATTTCACCAAAAACAATATCAAGGGAGCCAATAATAGCAACGGAGTCTGCCAGCATATGCCCGCGAGACAGGTAATCAACCGCTGCCATAAAGAAGAAGCCCGGCGCACGCAGACGGGCACGATATGGCTTGTTTGTGCCATCTGATACAAGATACACACCAAATTCACCCTTTGGGGCTTCAACGGCTGTATAACTCTCGCCCTCAGGAACATGAAATCCCTCAGTATAGAGCTTAAAGTGATGGATAAGAGCTTCCATCGAATGTTTCATATCAGCACGGCGCGGCGGCGTAACTTTGTTATTTTCAGCCAGAACAGGACCGTCCGGCATTGTTTCGATGGCCTGCCTCATAATCCGTAAGGATTGACGCATTTCTTCGACACGCACCAGATAACGCGCATAACAATCACCTGTTGTGCCGATTGGAATATCGAAATCCATCTCATCATAACAATCATATGGCTGAGACTTGCGTAAATCCCACGCTAATCCTGTTGAGCGCAGGCACGGGCCTGTCATCCCAAGGTCAAGCGCCTCTTCAGTCGTCATCACCCCAATATCAACAGTCCGCTGTTTGAAGATACGGTTATCAGTTAACAATGTTTCAAGGTCACCAATGAAATCAGGGAATGTCTCAGTCCAAGCCAGAATATCGTCAGTCAATCCGTCTGGCAGGTCTTGATGAACACCGCCCGGACGAAAATAAGCCGCGTGCAGACGCGCGCCCGAAGCCCGCTCATAAAATTCCATCAGCTTTTCACGCTCTTCAAAGCCCCATAGCAACGGGGTCATCGCGCCAACATCAATCGCAAATGTTGTCAGATTAAGCAGGTGGTTCAGAATACGACCAATTTCACAATAAAGAACACGGATATGCTGCGCACGTTTCGGCACCTCAATACCAACCGCTTTTTCGATTGCCAGCGCCCAGGCATGCTCCTGATTCATCGGCGAGACATAATCAAGCCGGTCAAAATACGGCAGAGCCTGAAGATACGTCTTATGCTCTATCAGCTTTTCTGTACCGCGATGCAGCAAGCCTACATGCGGGTCGGCGCGCTCAATGATTTCGCCATCCATTTCCAGAACCAGACGCAACACACCGTGCGCTGCTGGATGCTGCGGTCCGAAATTCAGGGTCAATGGTCTGATTTGCATCTCACCCATTATCTACGCTCCTGCCTGTTCTTCGTCTGTGTCACTATCATCACCTACTTGGGGCAGCTGCATGCCTTCCCACGGACTAAGGAAGTCAAAATCCCGATATTCCTGATTCAAGTGAACAGGTTCATAAACAACCCGGCGCTCAGTATCAGAATAGCGAACCTCAACATAACCTGTGAGCGGGAAATCTTTGCGTAACGGGTGCCCCTCAAAGCCGTAGTCAGTGAGCAGACGGCGCATATCGGGATGGCCTGAGAAATAAATGCCAAACATATCCCATACTTCGCGCTCTGCCCAGTCAGCAGACCGGAACAAGCCAATAACAGACGGCACAATATCGCCTTCATCAGCGCGGGTGATAATGCGAAGCCGCATATTATTATTCACAGAAAGCATCTGATAGACGACGTCAAAGCGCTCTGGGCGCTCTGGAAAATCAACAGCTGTCAAATCTGATAGCTGAGTGACAGCAAGTTCAGTGTCATCACGCACCGCTTTTAGCACGCTGACAATATCAGCTAATGCAACATGAAGAACAAGCTCGCCGCCCTTCATTTCAATCGCCTGGCATTGATGACCAACAAGCTTTGTCAACCTGTCGTGAAAATCGTTCATTCAGCACATCCTGTTAGTAAACCAAAGAGGATATCCCTGCCCGCCTTATCAAGGACCGGCAGAGACAGACTAGGTACGGGCAATTGTTGCCGTTCTTCTGATTTTTTTCTGTAATTGCAAAAGCCCATAAATCAGAGCTTCAGCTGTTGGCGGGCAGCCCGGCACATAAACGTCAACCGGAACAATCCGGTCACAGCCGCGGACAACCGCATAAGAATAGTGGTAATAACCGCCACCATTTGCACAAGACCCCATGGACAGCACCCAGCGCGGCTCAGGCATCTGGTCATAAACACGGCGCAAGGCCGGCGCCATCTTATTTGTCAGGGTCCCCGCAACAATCATCACATCAGACTGGCGTGGACTAGGACGAAAGACAACACCAAAGCGATCAAGATCATAACGCGATGCGCCCGCCTGCATCATTTCAACAGCACAACAAGCAAGACCAAAGGTCATCGGCCAGAGAGACCCAGAGCGTGCCCAATTAAACAGCTTATCAGCTTTGGCAATCACAAATCCACGATTGGCGATTTCATCACCAACAGCCGCCAGAATTGCGTCCTGATCAGGTCCGGGCGGAATAGGCATGTCTGCAGAAAGAGGGGTCGCCGATACAGCGCCAGGCTCGTGCTTTGACGGGTCAATTATTCCCATTCCAACGCTCCTTTTTTCCATTCATAAATAAATCCGATTGTCAGCACGCCAAGAAAGACAATCATCGACCAGAAACCGAACAGGCCAATATCACCAAGCGCGACAGCCCATGGGAATAAAAACGCGATTTCAAGGTCAAAAATGATAAACAAAATAGCGACCAGATAGAAGCGAACATCAAAGGGTTTGCGTGAATCATCAAACGCATCAAAGCCGCATTCATAGGCTGTTAGCTTTTCGATATCAGGTTTTTGGCTACCAACAACAAACGCACTAAGGACAAAAGCAAGGGACAATGCGATAGCTATCGCCATAAAAATGGCAATCGGCAGATAATCCCCCAGATACGCATCCATGTGAATGCCTCCCTCTCCTTACGAACTAGATAAAATACAAGTCTCTGTATTGGCTATGTGATTAGTCCAGTGGAGCGGTAAATGCAAGATGACATTCTTGTTTTTCTATCTGTTGGGAACCAACAAAGCCGATCGCCTAAAAAAGTGGCGGACTATCAATCAACCCAAGTCTGGGACCTTCGGGGTTTTATATCACTACTCATCATTTCAGAAAACGCGTTTGCAAGCCCCCGATAGGCCGCACGATTCTGTTTCAAATTATTATCAAGCGGGATAACAATATCACCATCTGTGCGCAGCCGGGGCGCGCCATAATGACTAAATTCACCAAGCAAAAGACGTAAACACGCCATTAATTCTGCTTGCTGGTCACGCTTGGCAGGCGCATTAGCGTCTGCCTGCGATGTTTGCGATGAACTTCCCGTAGGGGAGTCTTGGGCAGTAGGGGAATCTTGGGCCATTTTTCACATCTCCTTAACGCTTATGAAAACCAACTACATAACCCTGTTCTTGCGAAGCAGGCGTCCTCGGACGTGGCAGCTTTCATAATTCTGTCTTTTATAACGACAGGATCAACCTCAATGACAGGACCTTTCCTATTTTCTGACTTACATTTTACTAAAAATGAGGGCCTGTTTATCACCTGTAAGAGCATGTTAAATAAATATAGGGCTACTGTGTTTTTTAATTTAAGGTAAAAAGCCCGCATCAGAGCTATCTGACGCGGGCTTTTTATTATCTTGTTTTCTGGTAGGGCTTACGCAGCCAGTCCGGTAGTCTTACGACTTTACGGCTTCCATAAAACGATGACGGATGACCACTGGATCAAGCGTGATGACAGGAAGCTTGATGTTCCCGCTGTCACATTTACATACGATCACTGTCATTTCATCACTATCAATAGCCGCTTGCAAAACAGGGCCAAGGTCCTTGTCTTGGACTTCTATGACGTTCTCACAACCACACGCGACAGCCACTGCTGCCAGCGATGTTTTTTGACCCGCATAGGTTGGCTGGTCACCTGTTGACCCATATGAACCATTATCGATGATCAATAACGTATAGTTTCCTGTTTCGTTATTAGCGATAGTCGGAAGCGTCCCAAGATTTGTTAAGACCGAGCCATCTCCATCAATTGAAATAACAGGCTTGTCCTGTGACAGCGCTAATCCAAATCCTATAGACGAGGACAAACCCATAGTGCCTAACATATAAAAATTAGTGGGTTGGTCATCTATCAGGTGAAGTTCCTGACTCGGCAAGCCGATATTACAGACAACGAGATGATCGCGAATAATCGGGGCTATTTCTTTTAAAATTTCTGAACGTATCATTGGTCGCCATAGCCTCCCCAGAAGTTTGCATCAGTCAAAATCGCAACAGGTTTATTGCACATAAAAGTATATTTCAGAATGTTATCAAACTCTTTCACATCACTTTGCCAGTGAAAATGGTAAGTTGGAATATTCATCTGAGCAAGTAGTGCCTTGGTATGGACTGCCATCTCGACCTGACAAGCCACTGGCTCCCGCAGCTCTCCTCGGTAAGAAATAATCATAGGCAGAGGCATACGATAGAACTGTGTCAAAGTTGCCAGCGTGTTGATCGTAACGCCGATGGCAGTATTTTGCATAATGATCGCTGGACGTTTTCCGCCCATAAAGGCACCAGCGCACAAACCCATACCCTCATCTTCTTTGTTGGAAGGGATATGGAAAATACTATCGCGCTCTTCAACCTCCTGAATAACTCCGGCAAGCTGTTTACAGGGCACGGTAGTAACAAAAGAAATTTCGTTGGCGACAAAATCATCCACGATCTTTTTGTCGATATTCATAATGCAAGAACCTTTCTAGATGAGTAAATCAAGTGGTAAATTGATATTAGAAGCTGTGATAGGCATGGATAGCATATCGGGCGTGGCGCACAATCTGTGCGGCAGTTAACCAAAAAAAAGTAATGGCTAAATCCAAGCCTGTGAGAGTCCCCCGACAATACAATTAACAGCAATATACCTTAAAAAAAACTAGCTTGAAGACAATATCGGAATGCACCATAACAAGAGGAGTGATGCGATGCAATCATTGGCAAAAAATAACCAAAAACTTAGGTCTTACCATGTATAATCTTTCCGGAAAAATCGCTGCAATTACTGGTATTGGCGGGCCAGAAGATGATTTTAGCAATGGCAAGGCAATTTCCTGCCTGCTTGCTGCGCAAGGCGCGCACATAGAGGGGCTCGACATTAATCAGCGCGATGGCGCCCATACACAAGCCAAGATTACCGATGCTGGCGGCAGCTGCGCCCTCACCCTAGGTGATGCGACCTCTGAGGCAGATATTAACAAATGGATAGAAAACATTATCGCTAAACATGGCAGGATTGATATTTTAGTGAACAATGTTGGCCAGTCAGAACGGATGTCGCCAGAAGATGCTGATACAGACGTCTGGCAAAAACAATTTGCTCTCAATCTGGATGCTGCTTTTATGGCAAGCCGTGCGACCCTGCCCCATATGAAAGCGATGGGGGGCGGGGCAATTGTAAATATTTCATCTGTTGCCGGCATTCGTTATCTTGGCAAACCACAAATTGCCTATAGTGCAGCCAAAGCGGCGCTGCAGCATTATACGAAATCATCGGCCGTCATCATGGCCCCGCACAAGGTTCGGATGAACTGTGTACTGCCCGGCCTTATGATGACGCCTATGGTAACGCGGATGGCTGAAAAATATGCCGGCGGCGACCTTGAAGGCTTTATTGCCACCCGAAATGGACAGGTCCCTATGGGTGTGATGGGAACCGCCCATGATGTTGCCAATGCTGTACTGTTTCTTGTGGCAGACGAGTCTCACTATATTACGGGTACTGAAATCATTGTCGATGGCGGTGTCACAGCGACAATTCCGCGATAAGGGCGGTCAAAAAAAGGGCTGGCCTGTCTGTCTTACCCGTGGCATCTTTTCTACCTGCTCTGATGTGAGCGCTGGGAATATACTCCGGCAATACTGCATGTTTCATAATGTTTCTTAAGCAAGAATAGAAAGGCATATCAATGGCCGGATATCATATTTACGGACGCCCGTTTGCCGGGTCCCTGATTGCCGAATTTTTACTTACTGAGGTAGGGGAAGACTATACGATTTCTTTTCCCGATAAAGAGGAGCGGCAAAGTGCAGCATTTCGTGCCTTTAGCCCGCTTGGCAAAATACCAGCCCTTACAACACCTGATGGTTACACGATTTGCGAAACCCTCGCCATCATCGCCCATATAACAGACAGACATCCCTCCTTGATGCCTGCATCGGCGCAAAACCGTGACCGCTACTGGGAAAGCATCTCTTTGTTAGGGACCACTATGTATCCGGCCTATCACAGGCAACATCACAGCTATTATTATGCGCCAGACGCAGCTTTTGATGAAATGAGACGTCTAGCACAGGCGGACCAGTCAGTGCTGTTCGACCATATCGAAGCTATGCTCAGCCCGTATTTATGCGGCGAGGAGATAACAGCTGCTGATTTCTATTTTTATATGATGTGTCGCTGGGATATGGATAAGGATGCGATGCGTGATAGCCGCCCGAAGCTGGCGAGCTTTATCTCACATATGCGCGCCCACCCCTCTGTTATCAAGGTATTGGACGCACAGCCTCGGCCCGCAAAATAACGCCCCTCTTTTTAGACGCGCCTGTTGTAATAACGTTAGGAAGCCTGCTCTTCTGAGGAGGTATCTTCGGGCTTTGGATTCATAATCGTTTCGAAATTATCGAAAAAGGTTTTTGACAGCTTTTTTGCCGTACTGGTAACAAGACGGCTCCCAAGCTGGGCCAGCTTGCCTGAAATTTCGGCCTTTGCTTCGTAAGTGAGTTTTGTGCCATCCTCAACTTCTTCAAGATGAACATCAGCACCGCCTTTGGCAGCGCCCGCAACACCGCCATCACCCTGCCCTGTCAGACTAAAATGCTGGGGAGCGCCTGCGGCATCCAATGTCACTTTTCCTTTAAATTTTGCCTTAACAGGCCCAATTTTCAGCACAACGCGTGCTTCAAGCTCTGTTGGACTATGTTGAATAATCTCTTCACAGCCGGGAATCGCCTGTTGCAAAATCAACGGGTCGTTCAACGCAGCAAAAACCTGCTCGCGCGGCAAGGCAATAAAGACCTGATCTGATAATTCCATAAGCTATTCCTAAGCTGACATTTTGCCGACTATGCGGCGTTTTTCTAGCAGGTTAAACAGTAAAAATGAGATAGTTAAGCATACAAATAATCAGGATGCACTATAATTAAATTTCCAGAAAAATTACGGTAAAGTTCCTGCCTTTGGCTCGGCCATCAGTGTGTTATAGATGCTACTAAACGCCCTTCTGGGACTAAGAAACAGGTCGCCCAAACAGGCGGTTTAGCCCAAACAGGCTGGCCGAGACAGCTGGCCCAATTCCAAGCGCAAAAATCAGCGTACCAACACCAACAACTCCGCCCAGAGACCAGCCAACAATCACAACAACAACTTCTATTTCGGCCCTGATCCACATAAAGGGCATTTTTGTAAGCTTCTGAAGGCCTGTCATAAGGCCATCACGCGGCCCCGGACCAAGATTCGCAATCAAGTAAATTGCGCTCCCACATCCAACCATAGACACCCCTAAAAACGCCTGAGCAACCTGAAGGATAGTATCGTCTGGTTGCGGCAGGTAGGGCAGTGATAAATCTATCATAAACGCAATGATGACGGCGTTCAGAACTGTGCCAATACCCGGCATCTGTTTCAATGGCACCCATAGCACAAGCACAGCAATACTTATCACAAAGGTTGCTGTCCCAATGCTCCAGCCCGTCACATTGGTTATCCCCTGCCCAAGCACCGTCCAGGGACTAACTCCTGAACCTGACGCAATCAACATGGCTTCACCAAGCCCGAACACAATTAGTCCAGCACATAATATCACCAGTGAGACTATCGGCGGGCGAATAGTGAGCGCTTTTGGGGCACTCCAGAATAAAGTCGGGATGGTTTTCACGGTAAGAAAAGCTGGTAGAATTTTCATAACAATCATCCTGTGTGGGACCACGCATGAATGCAAATTATATCAGCAAAACTGAAAATAGCAGGCAACTCATTGCCGTTTTTGAAGGGAAGAAAGAAATGGCGGGAGTGACGGGACTCGAACCCGCGGCCTCTGGCGTGACAGGCCAGCGCTCTAACC
>DGJU01000082.1:45523-46206 GCA_002387605.1 Alphaproteobacteria bacterium UBA4588
TAACCAACTGAGCTACACCCCCGCAATCTTTGCGGTATGTTGAAACATCAACATAGCGTCGGTTTGGAATAGACGGAAGCACCCATACTGTCAAGGTTATTTCACCCGAAAAATGATGTGTTATTCGCGATGGCTAATTTGACCAAACAAGACCTCTGCCAGCCTGCTTTGTGAATTATTTCGTATCATAGATGATTCTGGTAAAAACTTTATCATCATTTATCCCCAGCACGTCTCATCATATGCCATAATGACAAAGAGCAGGCCTAGGCTCAGGAAATGTTTTGGCGCAAAATTTGCACTCATATCCTTACTAATAACCTCAGAAATGAGGTGATGAAGATACCATGCGTTGCACGCCCCATACCATTAAAGGATAAAAGCCGTGAATAACGAGCACGAAATTGACCCGCAAATCAATGAAGCTATCACACGTCTACAGCAAAAAATGCAGGATGTGAATCATGGCCTTGCTGAGACTAAGTCAGAAAAAGTTTCACGGACATCACGCGGATATTCATCAAAAGCAGAGACAGGCAAGCGCGCAAAAAAGCGACCTATTATAGGGCGCGTAATGGGCCTTTCAGTCGTCGCTGTTATCTCGCTCGGCATCGCAAGCTTTATCGGTCCCCAGCTAGAAGGTATGGCGCAAATGTTGTTATCATCAACTGGTGCCGTTCCTG
>DGJU01000082.1:46269-50816 GCA_002387605.1 Alphaproteobacteria bacterium UBA4588
CGCCAGTCAGTGAGACAGATACTGTCACTATACAGTCTGCAATGACACCCGAAACACCTGTTGCCAGTGGAGCATCCACTGTAACATCTAGTGTGGCATCCGGCACAGTATCTGCTGAGCCAGCAGAACTGACCACCATCATAAAGCCTGCTGCCTTTCAGCTGACATCAGCATCTTATGAGATTCAAGATACAGATAGTGGACCAACCCTCGAGATAGCCGTTTCTGTTGCAAATATCGGCGGTCAGGATGGCAGGCCACATATTCTTGAAATTACGCTTGTAGACGGAAAAGACAGCTCGCTTATGAGTTGGCCTATGGTGTTATCAGGCTCACCCATACCGGCAGGAAATCAAACCATATATCGGACAAGCATGGTAGAGCCACCCAAAGATTTTGCCAATGTTCAGATAAGCATGCGCACCCCCTAACGCCCAAGCCGCCTGCCCCTCACTATTGCTATTTTCAGCCTAGCCCCTTGTAGAGCGGGGCTATCAACTCTTGCTCTGCCTTCAAATGTCTGAGTAGTGTTGCTATGGCGGTAGATTGAAACGCGAGGGATATAACAGATGCTGAAAAAATATCGNNCCGGAAAAATATGAACCATGGCCGCCTTACTCATCTCTTACTGGCAGCCATGCAGAACTTGTTCTGCTGGGCCATGAGCATGCAGCAGACCTTGCAGTTGCCACAAATGACGGCGCGCTTCACGAGCTTTGGTACACATCAGTGCCACATCCTGACGATATGTCGGACGAAATCAACCGGCGCCTTGAGCTACGCCAGCATGGCATAATGCTTCCCTATGCTGTTATAGAGACAAAAACCGGAAAAGCGGTTGGCATGACAACCTTCATGAATATTGATGCACCCCATAGGAGGCTAGAAATTGGCTCTACATGGTTTCGCAAATCTGTTCAACGCTCGGCGATTAATACCGAATGTAAAATGATGTTACTGACCTATGCCTTTGAAGAGCTTGACTGTATTGCTGTTGAATTTAGAACGCATGTTCTAAACCATCAAAGCAGAGCCGCCATAGAACGGCTTGGCGCCCATGCTGATGGGACGATTCGCTCTCATATGGTTATGGCAAATGGTACAATAAGAGATACGGCGGTTTATTCCATTATCCAGTCTGAATGGCCTGTCATCAAAACACATCTTAGCACCAAGCTAAAAGGCTCATCCAATAAAAAGAACCTCACCAGCAAACACAAATGAGGACGTATAACTTTTCAGGAAGAGTGAGTGATAACAGTGGGTTTAGGCATGAAACTTGCGTTATCAACTTTGACCCAAAGTCATCACTCGCCTCCTACAAGTTAGTAACGGCTTTGGGTCAGTTTTTATTATAGTAACGCGCAAATAATTTAATAAGCCGCAAACTCTCACCATATAAATAGCCCGTCACTCAGATAAATATCTGAGCGTGTATATATGATATTGTAATTTTTTAAGAGATTATGGACATATAAAAATGGTGGGTGGTGAGGGGCTCGAACCCCCGACCTACTCGGTGTAAACGAGTTGCTCTCCCAGCTGAGCTAACCACCCTTAAACACCATTTTTATCTTGTCTTCCGTCTTATGAAGGATAGCTGGTAACGAACAACTACCGTCATATAACGGATATAAAAAGACCGGCCCACTAAATGACATGGGCCGGCTCATAAGTCAAAGCAATTTAGCTATTAACAGATGCTTTTAGTGGAGCGCCTGCCTTGAACTTAGGCTGCTTGCTCGCTGCAATCTGAATAGTTTCGCCTGTGCGTGGGTTACGGCCAGTGCTTGCGGCACGCTGCGCTACTGAAAATGAACCAAAACCTACGATACGAACTTCATCACCGGATTTGAGAGCACCTTCGATTGATGCGAAAACTGCGTCCACAGCACGACCTGCGTCATTTTTTGTCAAACCAGCATGGTCAGCAACAGCTGAAACTAGATCATTCTTGTTCATGGGATAACCCCTCTACATTTTTTGAAAAATTAATACTAGACCCTGTACTCAAGGTTTTCAGAGAATAATCTGTAGCCCTCATTTGGGTCAACAAGAAAACAGACTAAATAACGCAAAAGTGACGCAAACCTCGCATTTTGACTATTAATGGGCAACGATATCATCTGAATGGGTGTTTTCAGGAGCCAAAGGTGGTGTTCCAACCTGCTTATCCTGTTCATCATCAGACGATTCAACAGCAAATGGGCGGATAAGTGCTGCGTTCAATGCCTCATCTACAATCGCAATCGGGATAATCGTAAGCCCGTCTTTTACGTTTTCAGGTACATCAGCTAAGTCCTTTTCATTTTCCTTTGGAATAAGAACTGTCTTAATACCACCACGCAAAGCTGCTAGAAGCTTTTCTTTAAGCCCGCCAATCGGCAGAACCCGGCCCCGCAATGTGATTTCACCTGTCATCGCAACATCCTTATGTACAGGAATGCCCGAAATAGACGATATGATTGAGGTTGCCATCGCAACGCCTGCTGATGGTCCATCTTTGGGTGTTGCCCCTTCAGGCACGTGAACATGAATATCCTGCTTCTCAAGCTTGGCTAAATCAATGCCGTAATTATGCGCCCGTGACTTAAGGAAAAACTCAGCTGCCTGAATGGATTCCTTCATCACATCACCAAGCTTTCCTGTGGCCGTGATTTTGCCTTTACCTGGAACTTTAACTGACTCAATCTGCAGTAATTCACCGCCAACTTCTGTCCATGCAAGCCCTGTAACAACACCAACCTGATCGTCTGCATCAATTTCGCCAAAGCGGAACTTCTTTACTCCCAGAAAATCATCCAGACTATCAGTCGTGACCGTTACAGCTTTTGTTTCATTGGTTACGATTTTTGTCACAGCTTTGCGCGCGATTTTTGCAATTTCACGCTCAAGGCTTCTCACCCCAGCTTCACGCGTATAGAGCCGGATAATATCCATCAGCGCACTATCCTCGATTGTGAGCTCGCCCTCTTTCAGGCCATGTTCGCTAATCTGGCGCGGCACAAGATGACGATGGGCAATTGCTGCCTTTTCATCTTCGGTATAACCAGATAGACGGATGATTTCCATCCGGTCCAGCAGAGGTTGCGGCATATTCAAGCTGTTTGCCGTGGTGATAAACATGACATTTGACAGGTCAAAATCGACTTCAAGATAATGATCCTGAAATGTTGAATTCTGAGCCGGGTCTAGCACTTCGAGCAAAGCTGAGCTCGGGTCACCGCGCCAGTCCGCGCCAAGCTTATCAATTTCATCGAGCAAAAAGAGCGGGTTATTCTTGCCTGCTTTTTTCATGCCCTGCAGAATTTTACCCGGCATCGAGCCGATATAAGTCCGGCGATGGCCTCTGATTTCAGCTTCATCACGCACGCCGCCAAGCGCCATACGCACAAATTCCCGGCCAGATGCCCGTGCAATCGAACGACCAAGTGATGTTTTACCAACACCAGGAGGGCCGACCAGACACAGAATAGGGCCTTTCATTTTTTTGGTCCGCTTTTGAACGGCTAGAAACTCAACAATCCGGTCTTTTACTTTTTCAAGACCAAAATGGTCAGCATCGAGAATAGCGCGTGCATCGACAATCTCACGGCTCAGGCGGCTAGCCTTTTTCCATGGCAACGCCGTCATCCATTCAAGATAGTTGCGTACAACAGTCGCTTCGGCGCTCATAGGGCCCATATTGCGGAGTTTACGAAGCTCAGAATCAGCTTTCTCTTTAGCTTCTTTGGGCAATTTCGCTTTTTCAAGACCCTCAGCTAGCTCATCAAGTTCGCTCTTACCATCTTCGGTTTCGCCAAGTTCTTTCTGAATAGCCTTCATCTGCTCGTTTAGATAATATTCACGCTGGGTCTTTTCCATCTGCCGCTTAACACGGTTCCGGATACGCTTTTCGACCTGAAGAACGCTGATTTCGCCTTCCATCATTGAATAAATGGTTTCCAGCCGCTCCTGAACAGAAATCATTTCTAGCAATGTCTGTTTTTCATGAATTTTAACCGCAAGGTGCGATGCAATCGTATCAGCAATCTTGCCAGTTTCTTCCAGCTGATTCACTGAGACCATTACTTCGGAGGCGATCTTTTTATTCAGCTTAATGTAATGCTCAAACTGCTGAACGGTCGCCCGTCCCAATGCAACAAGCTCTGGATCTGTAATGTCCGGGTCAGCAAATTCTGTCACATTAGCGGTTAGATAATCACCTGAATCATAAAGGTTTTCGACCTGAGCGCGCGCAATGCCTTCAACCAGCACTTTAACAGTCCCATCCGGCAGCTTCAGCAACTGTAGAATATTACCAACCGTACCTGTTTTGAACATCTCGTTCGCTTCTGGGTCTTCGGTTGCGGCATCTACCTGTGTTAACAGAAGAATTTGCTTATTATCAGCCATCACCTCTTCGAGGGCGCGCACCGAGCGTTCGCGTCCAACAAATAGTGGGACAATCATGTGAGGGAAAACAACAATATCGCGCAGCGGCAGAACAGGGAGATTGTGAGCTGGCTGAAGTGACGTCATGATACGGTCCTATCCAAATGAAAAAA
>DGJU01000082.1:50937-57783 GCA_002387605.1 Alphaproteobacteria bacterium UBA4588
ACATCAAATTGCAATATATGTGCCTAACTGCCATATGCCGCAGTCAGCCGGTATCTGTCGGTGCAGAAGTAATGCTCTGCACCAAGGGGGTAGGATTCGCGGCAGAAAACCGAAAATATTATTTTATCAGGCGCCTGGTTCGGCTTCTTTTGCCGACGGAACATGAACGATAAGAGGTGTTGCATTATCGGTGACAACCTCTTCAGAAATAACCACATCCTGAATATCATTTGCTGTCGGGATATCGAACATCGGATCCATCAGAATATTTTCCAGAATGGAACGAAGTCCGCGTGCACCTGTTTTGCGCTCAATAGCTTTGCGGGCGATAGCGCGAAGCGCGCCGTCACGGAAATCAAGATTGACCCCATCCATATCAAACAACGCCTTATACTGTTTTGTCAGGGCGTTCTTCGGTTCTGTAAGAATCCGGACAAGAGCTTCCTCGTCCAAATCTTCCAATGTTGCAATAATAGGAAGACGGCCAATAAATTCAGGAATCAGGCCAAATTTAATTAAATCTTCTGGCTCAAGATCTACCAGAAGCTGGCTTATATCGCGTTGATCTGGGTCGCGCACATCAGCGCCAAACCCAATACCCGCTCCAGAATTACGAGCTGAGATTAGTTTATCAAGACCAGCAAACGCGCCGCCACAGATGAACAGGATGTTTGTTGTGTCAACTTGCAGGAATTCCTGCTGAGGGTGCTTACGACCGCCTTGGGGCGGCACGGATGCAACAGTCCCTTCCATGATTTTCAACAAGGCCTGCTGAACCCCTTCCCCGGACACATCACGGGTGATTGACGGGTTATCTGATTTGCGTGAAATCTTATCAACTTCATCAATGTAGACAATACCACGTTGGGCTTTTTCAACATTATAATCAGAGGCTTGCAGAAGTTTAAGAATGATATTTTCAACATCTTCGCCAACATAACCTGCTTCGGTTAATGTTGTTGCATCAGCCATCGTGAACGGAACATCAAGCATGCGGGCAAGCGATTGTGCCAACAATGTTTTACCGCACCCTGTTGGGCCTACAAGCAGGATATTAGACTTTGAAATTTCAAGCTCGCCAGTGCTGCCTTCATTTGCCAGACGCTTATAATGATTGTGAACAGCAACAGACAGAATACGTTTAGCCTTCGCCTGACCAATCACATATTCATCAAGCACATTGTTAATATCTAATGGTGTTGGCACACCCTCGTGATTTTTTTGAACGGAGTCTTTGTGTTCTTCACGGATGATATCCATGCAAAGCTCAACACATTCATCACAAATAAAGACAGTTGGTCCTGCGATTAGCTTACGCACTTCATGCTGGCTTTTGCCGCAAAACGAGCAGAATAAGGTCGCTTTGTTTTCGTCTTCAGTTTTAGACATTCTTCTAACTCCTGCGGCCTTGTTTGGCAGTTTTGCTGCCACTACAAGAACAGCTTTACCCTAATATTAGAACTTAGCAGTACCGTTTCACAACTAAAAAGCAGTTACTATCTGGCTTTTTGTCGCAACCCCACCTGCCTAGCTCTCATCATCTTCTTGCGGGCGACGCGATACAACTTCATCTATCAGCCCCATAGCGAGCGCCTCATCAGGCGACATGAAGGTATCTCTCTCCATGATTTTTTCGATTTGTTTCAATGTTTTGCCAGTGTGATGTTCATAGATTTTATTCAACCGTGTCCGCAGGTCGATGATCTCTTTGGCATGAATTTCAATATCTGTTGCCTGACCCTGAAACCCACCAGATGGCTGATGCGTCATGATACGGGCATGTGGCAGGCTAAAACGCTTTTTAGCGGATCCGGCCATCAATAACAGAGACCCCATAGAGGCTGCTTGGCCCATACAGACGGTTGCGACATCGGGGCGAATATATTGCATCGTATCATAAATCGCCAGACCAGAAGTCACGATACCGCCTGGTGAATTGATATACATGTAGATATCTTTGCCCGGATTTTCTGATTCGAGAAACAGAAGCTGAGCACATACAAGAGACGCCATCATGTCTTCGACCGGACCATTCAGAAAGATAATCCGTTCTTTTAGCAGTCGTGAAAAAATATCAAATGACCGTTCACCCCGACCAGTCTGTTCAATAACCATTGGCACAAGGTTCATATCCATTGGGGGCATTGTCATTTTCATCTCCGAAATAAGGACAGGCTGAGGACAACCAGACTGCCAAAAAAACCGCCGCAATTCCTTCCATGTAAAGGAGTAAACAGCACAATACATACATCATGGCATCTCTGTGCAAGATATCCATGCAATGGCCAACAGATTTGCCGACCTCACCTAATGTAGGAAGCTTAACCCTTGCTGCCAAGCCCGAAAGCGTGGCAACAGGGGAGATTTTACAAAAACAAGGAAATGAGCGCTAAATTTTAGCTTACTTCTTTGTAGCCGCTTTCTTAGTAGCGGCTTTTTTCGCTGCCGGCTTTTTAGCAGCAGCTTTTTTAGGAGCCGCCTCTTTCTTAGCAGCTGTCTTCTTAGCAGCAGACTTTTTCGCTGCGGCCTTCTTAGCTGGCTTTGCGGCAGTTGCGTCTGGTTCGGCATAAAGCGCTTCAACAGTTGTTTCCACATCTGTTACTTTTGCCAGTTCAAGAATAAAATCGATGACTTTTTCTTCAAAAAGAGGTCCAGCAAGCTGCTGCATCGCATCCTGATTATTCTGATAATATTCCATTACCTGCTGTTCTTGGCCAGGGTAACGGCGCGCCTGCTCGATAACAGCGCGGCGAGTATCTTCTTCACTTATCTGGATATTATTCTGCTGACCGATTTCTGTCAGCATCAAGCCCAGACGGACGCGACGATTAGCAATATCAGATGCCTCAGCCTTCTGTGCATCATCAAGTGCGCCATCTTCTACATGGTCGTGATCATGAGCATCTTCGCCATGGTCATGATTATGTTGCTGCTCAGGAGGCGTCATAGAGCGAGCAATCGTGTTATATTCAGACTGGTAAAGGCTTTGTGGCACTTCAAAGCTTGCACCTTCTGCTAGTACATCAAGGATATTTTTCTTAACTTCCTGACGTAAACCCTGAGCATGTTGGCCAGCTAACTGGCCCGCTACTGCATCACGCAGGTCGCTCAGCTTCTCAAAGCCAAGTTTTGTTGCCAGCGAATCATCAAGGCTTGCATCGCCTTTTTCATGCAATTCTTGAACAACACATTCAAAAACAGCTTCTTTGCCCGCCAAATGTTCTGCCTGATATTCTTCAGGAAATGTCACTGTTACATCAACAGTCTCACCAGCGGACGCGCCAACAAGACCTTCTTCAAAACCAGGGATAAAGGAGTTTGAACCAAGCTCAAGCATATGACCTTCAGCAGCACCACCTTCGAAGGCTGTGCCATCTACGCGGCCCGTAAAGTCCATCTTCACGATGTCGCCCATTTTGGATTTGCGCTTCTTTTCAACAAGAATGGACGGGCGATTCTCATCAGCCAACCGTGTCATTGTTTCATCAACTTCAGCTTCGTTTGCCGGTAATGTCGGCCGCGTGATAGAGAGCGCAGACAAATCAGGGAGCGAGAAGTCAGGCATCACTTCACACTGCAATGTTGCTGTCAAATCAGCACCATCTTCGAATGATACAATATCCAGCTTTGGCTGACTGGCCAGTTTCAAGCCGTTCGATTCGATAGCATCTTTTGCACCATCATCAAGTGAGGTGCGGATGACGTCACCTTTTACCTGCTCACCAAAACGCCCTTTAACAACCGACATAGGCACCTTGCCGGGGCGGAACCCGGGGATAGATGCTGTGCCAGCAATTTCAGTCAGTTTGGCTGCCGCTTTTTCGTCTATCTCTGCTGCCGTCAGCAAGATTTCATATGAGCGGTTGAGACCTTCGTTCAGGGTTTCTGTGATTTTCATGGTGTTTTTATCCTGTCGTTCAGACGAATGCCCGAATAAATCTGTGTCGGATTTTTCACTGGCTGGTGCGGGCGGAGGGACTTGAACCCCCACATCGTAAGATACCAGAACCTAAATCTGGCGCGTCTACCAATTTCGCCACGCCCGCAATGCATGCCAAACCGAAGCGCATCGGTACACAATTATGACAGTTTTCGTCAACTTAAAAAGGTGTTTGTCCTAATAGTTTTCTAAATTTGCCCTGCCAGCACCGTCTTAAACCCCGATGAAACAGTCTCATTAACTGTAGGAAAAACGGCAGAAACCCTATATGACTGCGGAAGTGGGGCGAGTGACCGGAATTGAACCGGCGACTTCCAGTACCACAAACTGGCGCTCTAACCAACTGAGCTACACCCGCCACAAAATGCTGTAACTTACCGCAAAACTAGGCTTTAATAGGCGCAAACTGCTATCGCGGTCAATAATAAACTCCACTCATTATTCAGGTTTTTTAGAGGTTTTCTATGCTTAATCCATCTGCCAATCGTATGGGAACAGAATCAGCATTCGCTGTTTTAGCGCGCGCAGGCGTTCTGAGTGCTCAAGGGCACGACATTATTAATCTAGGCATTGGACAGCCTGATTTCAAAACACCGCAGCATATTGTTGAGGCTGGCATCAAAGCGCTACAGGATGGCGCGCACGGCTACACACCGTCTCTCGGGCTTCCTGAGTTACGCACAACAGTTGCAGATGATTTAAAGAATCGCTACGGGGTACGTCCCGACCCGGACCTCATTCAGATTGTGCCAGGCGGAAAACCCATTTTATTTATCGCAATGATGTTGCTTGGCGGTCAGGGGCGTGAAATTCTAACGCCAGACCCCGGCTTTCCCATTTATCAGTCTGCGATTAATTACAGCGGCGCGACCTCTGTGTCCTATGGACTTGTTGAGTCGAACGGCTTTGCGTTTGATGCCGATGACGTCCTTTCCAAAATCACCGATAAAACCAGCCTTGTGATTATAAATTCCCCCGCCAACCCAACCGGCGGCATCACACCGCGGTCTGAAATGGATAAATTTGTAGAGGGGATGGCTGCGTTCCCGCATGTCACGATTCTGTCGGATGAAATTTATGACCGTCTGATTTTTGATGATGAACCACTCAGCCTCCTCACCTATCCTGAAATTGCTGATAGGCTTATCGTGCTTAATGGCTGGTCAAAGACATATGCCATGACCGGCTGGCGGCTTGGCTATGGCATCTGGCCCAAACATCTTATTGATTATGCGGATAGAATGGCGGTCAATATCCATTCTTGTGTTAACGCACCAACACAGCATGCCGGCATTGCCGCCCTCACCGGCGACCAGACATGCGTAGCAGACATGCTCGTTGCCTTCAGACGGCGCGGCGCACTGATTACCTCCCTGCTCAACGGCATTGATAAAATCAGCTGTCAGGCACCGGGCGGGGCATTTTATGCGTTTGCCAATATTTCCCAAACAGGCATTGCTGCCCTAGACTTTCAGCAGATGGCGCTTGAAGATTATGGTGTTGCCTTGATTGCTGGCACCTCTTTTGGTGGCTTTGGTGAGGGATATGTAAGGATTTCATGTGCCAATTCAGATGAGGCGATAACCCAAGCCTGTGCGCGTATTGATACGCTCGTGCGCGAACAAAGCTAACCCTGTTATCTCTGCAGGCAAAACAGGGCACATGCCATCTTTTTTGGTGGCATGAGATGCTCACCCAAGCAGGGCGCATAACACGCCCCCAATGAGTGCACAATTTTTAGGCAGTTTTCTGTTTTTGCGCGGCTTATGGGGCAAAGGCTAACATTTAGAACGGGAAAAATGTTAAGTTTCGACGGCTTATTATTGAAAGGCAGAGTAAATGAAAAAAATCGAAGCGATCATCAAGCCCTTCAAGCTTGACGAAGTTAAAGAAGCGCTCCATGAGATAGGTATTCAAGGTATCACGGTACTAGAAGCCAAGGGTTTTGGACGTCAAAAAGGCCATACCGAACTTTATCGGGGTGCTGAATATGTCGTTGATTTCCTTCCTAAGGTAAAGATTGAGGTTGTTATTGAAGACTCAATGTCTGACCAAGTTGTTGAGGCCATCAAGACTGCAGCTCAGACAGGCCGTATCGGAGATGGTAAAATCTTTATTACAACGATCGATGAAGCAATCCGCATTCGCACCGGCGAAACAGGCGGAGATGCTATTTAGTAATAATTCATTTCAGGGATTAATAGACGCTCTCTGCTTGACTTATTTACGCTTTGAGGTCACGCCATTTAACTTGATAGGTGCGACCAACCCCTTGCAACTAAACCTCACTGCAACAGAAAGGACTTAATGAAAATGTCTGATGCAAATGCAATCATGGAAATGATTAAAGAAAACGACGTATCCTACGTTGATCTCCGCTTCACTGACCCACGTGGTAAGATGCAGCATGTAACCCAGCATATCGATACAATCGATCCAGAGACACTTGCTGAAGGCTTCATGTTTGATGGCTCTTCTATCGCTGGCTGGAAAGCAATTAACGAATCAGACATGAAGCTCATGCCTGACCTGTCACGGGCCTATATTGACCCGTTCTTCGCTCAGCCAACTGTTGCACTATTCTGTGACGTTTTGGACCCGATGACAGATGAAGCCTATGAGCGTGACCCACGTGGTACAGCAAAAGCTGCCCTGGCTCACATGAATGCCGCTGGATTTGCTGACACAGCATTCTTTGGTCCTGAAGCTGAATTTTTTATCTTTGAAGATGTAAAAATCGACGTCTCAATGAACCGTGCAATGTATCAGGTTGATTCAGTCGAAGGCCCGTATAATAGCGCCCGTTCATACGAAGAAGGCAATACAGGTCATCGTCCAGGTGTTAAAGGCGGATATTTCCCCGTACCACCAGTAGATTCAGGTCAGGATATCCGGTCTGAAATGGT
>DGJU01000082.1:57854-58697 GCA_002387605.1 Alphaproteobacteria bacterium UBA4588
CAGCATGAGCTGGGCATGAAGTTCGGCACATTAATCGAAACAGCCGATAATATGCAGCTCTATAAATATACTGTGCATCAGGTTGCCCACGCATATGGCCTATCGGCAACGTTCCTGCCAAAGCCTATTGCGGGTGATAATGGCTCGGGCATGCATGTGCATATGTCTTTATGGGCCGACGGCAAGCCTTTGTTTGCTGGTAACGGTTATGCTGATTTGTCTGAACAGGCACTGTATTACATTGGCGGTATCATTAAGCATGCGAAAGCTCTTAATGCTTTCACAAACCCGTCAACAAACAGCTACAAGCGTCTTATTCCGGGCTATGAAGCACCTGTGCTTCTTGCCTATTCAGCACGCAACCGTTCTGCATCATGCCGTATCCCGTTCGTATCAAGCCCGAATGGCAAGCGTGTTGAAGTGCGTTTCCCAGATGCGACTGCCAACCCATATCTGTCCTTCTCAGCAATGCTGATGGCGGGTCTTGATGGCATCCGCAACAAAATTCACCCTGGTGATGCAATGGATAAGGATCTATACGACCTGCCGGCTGAAGAGCTAGCTCAGATCCCAACAGTCTGTGGCTCATTGCGTGAAGCACTGGATTGTCTAAATGCAGACCGTGCCTTCCTAACAGAAGGTAATGTCTTCACAGATGACCAAATCGACGCTTACATCGCGCTTAAAATGGAAGAAGTTGTGGCGCTAGAACATGCACCGCACCCAATTGAATTCCAGATGTATTACTCTTACTAAGAGATTTTGTGAGGCTGGATGAATTCAGCCTCACATTTTTGATAAAAAAGCCGGCAGGGTGTTTGTCCTGCCGGCTTTTTTTATCTT
>DGJU01000082.1:58746-63567 GCA_002387605.1 Alphaproteobacteria bacterium UBA4588
ATCCATAAGCCGGTTCAGAGAAAACAGGGTATAATCTGTGTTGGGTACCATCACGCCTGACTGAGGTGGCGTTTTGTGCGCAGGTCTATAGATGCGGACATTATCTTTCATCTGTTTGATATGGATTGACTGACACAGACCATCACACTGCCCAACATATAATTTTGTTGGCGATGCCTGATAGCTCTTAGCCTGAGCATCATTATAATTGCCGCCAATAACAATGACAGAAAGAACAGACAGACTAAAGCCGATAAAAAGGCAGAATTTACGACCTGTTTTACGCCCTTTTGATTTCACATTAAACATTAATGTGAGCTTTCGCAGCAAACGGAGAATCAGAGTGTCACCTTCGATTTTCTGTACATTCCGTTGTGGGATAGAGTCATAGAATAATCTGTGTTTACGCTGAAACTTCTTGCTCATAATCAACTGTCCTTCCCGCCATATTTCATCTGGGTGAACCGTTAAATTAACAGCAAGACCTTAATTAAAAGTTAACAGCACCTAACAAAAGTTAAGATAAAAGAACCTCACAATGATCTATATGTCGCGTGGGCTCTTTTCCTGCACCACCAGATGCGGTAGATACTAGAGTCATCGTCTCTTATTTCAGAAAGTTAAGGTTTTACATGTCCGACCTTTTTGGCAGTTCAGCTGCGGCTACAGATTATGATGCAAACCAGATCGAGGTATTGGAGGGCTTAGAGCCCGTCCGGCATCGCCCGGGTATGTATATTGGCGGCACGGATGAGCGCGCCTTTCATCATCTGGCGGCTGAGATTCTTGATAATTCCATGGATGAGGCTGTTGCAGGGCATGCAAACTGGATTGAGGTAAATCTTGAGGCCGCCAATACGCTGTCTGTCAAAGATAATGGACGCGGCATTCCAACAGACCCTCACCCTAAATTTCCGGATAAGTCTGCATTAGAGGTTATTATGACAACCCTCCACGCAGGCGGAAAATTTTCCGGAAAGGCCTATCAGACATCTGGCGGCCTTCACGGTGTTGGCGCGTCTGTTGTTAATGCGCTTTCTGTCTCGCTGGAGGTTGAAGTTGCCCGCGAGCGCACGTTATTTGGGCAGAAATTTTCACGAGGCCTGCCTGTTGGCCCAATCGAAACGTTAGGAGCCGCACCAAACCGGCGGGGAACCCTTATCCGCTTTACACCTGATGAGCAGATTTTTGGTGCTGGCTGCCGTTTCAAACCAGCCACTTTATTTAAGATGGTTCAAGCGAAAGCCTATCTTTTTGCTGGCGTTGAGATCAGATGGCGGTGTGACCCAGCGTTACTTACCGGTCAGGACATTATTCCAGCAGAAGCTGATTTATGTTATCCGGGCGGCCTTGCTGACTATGTTAACGATACAACAAAGGATAAGGGCCTGCTCCTTGCACAGCCTTTTGCCGATATTATTGAGCTTGAGGGGCAAAAATTTGAATGGGCTCTTACCTGGCTTGCTTTTGGTGAAGATGGGTTTTTTCATTCCTACTGTAATACGGTTCCCACACCGCTTGGTGGCACCCATGAAGCAGGGTTTCGGCATGCTATTACCCGCGGCTTGCGAAATTATGGTGAGCTTGTTGGCCAGAAAAAAGCATCAGAGTTAACCGCAGAGGATATTCTAACAGGGGCGGCTGGCATGCTGTCCGTGTTTATTCGTGACCCGCAATTCCAAGGCCAGACCAAAGAAAAACTCGTCTCGCAAGAAGCCACACGCCAAACAGAAACAGCTGTGCGTGACCGCTTTGAGCTTTGGCTGTCAGCAGAGAAGGTCCGGGCAAATGACCTTCTTGATATGGCAATCGAACGGCTTGAAGAACGCAAAAAGCGACGCAAAGACAAAGAAGTAGCTCGTAAATCAGCAACCCGCCGGCTACGACTTCCCGGCAAGCTATCAGACTGCACCTCTCAAGATACCGAACTAACAGAACTATTTCTGGTAGAAGGTGATTCAGCTGGTGGATCAGCTAAATCAGCGCGCCACAGAGCCACTCAGGCGGTCTTGCCGCTACGTGGTAAAATCCTCAATGTGGCCAGTGCAACTGCTGATAAACTGTCACAAAATCAGGAATTATCTGACCTATCACTTGCCCTTGGGGTAAAAAGTGGTCGGGATTTCAACCTTGATGATTTGCGCTATGGTAAAATCATCATCATGACAGATGCGGATGTTGATGGCGCTCATATTGCTGCCCTGCTAATGACCTATTTTTATCAACAAATGCCGTTGCTGGTAGAAGCAGGACGGCTTTATCTTGCCCAGCCGCCGCTCTACCGGATGACGCAAGGCGGAACGACCTTTTATGCGCTAGATGATGCACACCGGGAGCAACTCCTTGAAAGCCATTTTAACAGCCGCGGAAAAGTTGATATCAGCCGCTTTAAAGGGTTGGGCGAAATGCCCCCTGCCCAGCTAAAAGAAACAACAATGAGCCGTGATACGCGCCGCCTTCTGCAGGTTAATTTGCCAGCACGCGATTCAGACGGCGCAGATGATAGGCGCGGCGTTGATAGGCTAGTCACAACCTTGATGGGCAAAAAGCCAGAATTACGGTTTGAATATATCCGTGACCATGCCTATGAGGCGATGGATAATATCGATATCTAAGCACGGCACAGCGCTATCAGGTGGCTATCCTATCAATCAGCCGCAGGAGTGCTGCTGTAACCTCATCTGGGGCTTCCATGGCTGAAAGATGGCCAACATCAGGCAGTATCACAAGCTCAGCATCTCTTAGCACGCCTGCCATTTCATGGGCTAGTTCAGGCGGTGTTAGCTCGTCCAAATCACCGCATAATACAAGCGATGGCTTATGAAATTGTGCCAGCGTGCCCATTTGCTCGCGGCGATTCATAATCGCTTCCTGTTGTAGCGCAAAATTATGCTGACCGACAGCCTCACCCATTGCCATCACCGCAGATGCGAGAGTTTCGTTTTGCAAAGCAGCAGGCGATAGGAAGCGCGGCAACAGGCGGGGCGTTACACCTTTAAATTTTCCCATTGTAGACATCCGAACAAGTTCCCGCCGAATACGCTTCTGTCTTTCTTCATCTGCATGTGGGCCTGTTGAAAGCAGCGCCATCCCATCAAGCCGTTCAGGTGCCAGACGCGCGAGTTCTGCTGCAACATATCCGCCCATCGACAGACCAACTGGAATAAAGCTTCCCTTTTGGCTAGCAAGGATTTCTTCGGCCATAGCCGTAATGCTTGCATGGCCACATGTATTGGCATGCGTGATGGTAATATCTGGGCGAGATTTCAATACCTCTTCCTGTGCCAAAAATAAGTTTTTTGTCAGAATTAACCCCGGAATAAATACAATATTGTGAGACATTATCTCACCGCCCCTTCACTTATCCTAGACAAGTTTTTATGTCAGATTGACCTTTTCGCACGGTTCATGTATCACTTCAACCACAACAAATCGTGAAGCCAACACTTCTTCACATGTTTTCCCCCGGCATCAAATAGTTAATGAGTAAATTATGCTCATACAATATTGAATAAAGTTGGGTTTAAGACGGTGAAATGACAAAGGGGTCAGAACAATATCTTCACCATTTCATGATCTAGGACTGAGCGATGCTCTGGTTGATGCTGTCACACAGCTCGGCTACGAGTCGCCAACGCCTATTCAGGCTGCATCAATTCCAATTGTATTGATGGGCCGCGACATTCTAGGCTCTGCACAGACAGGGACGGGAAAAACAGCGTCATTCACCCTGCCCTTAATTGATATTCTGGCATCTGGCCGGGCAAAGGCGCGCATGCCGCGCTCGCTTATCCTTGCTCCGACTAGAGAGCTGGCAGCGCAGGTAGCAGAATCATTTGAAAAGTTTTCAACTAATCATAATATGAGCATGGCGTTGCTTATTGGCGGGGTGAGCTTTTCTGACCAGGAAGCCGCGCTTAATAAGGGCGTTGATGTATTGATTGCCACACCTGGCCGACTTATGGACCATTTTGAGCGCGGAAAAGTGCTGTTGCAGGATGTAAAAATTCTGGTAATTGACGAAGCTGACCGGATGCTCGATATGGGCTTTATTCCCGATGTTGAGCGTATTGTGAGCAAAATTCCAGTGATGCGCCAGACACTCTTCTTCTCTGCCACATTGTCTGATGAAATTCATAAAATCGGCAGTAAATTTGTGATGAACCCGAAAATTATCGAGGTTTCAAAGCCAGCCAGTACAGCTGACACCGTATCACAGCGCCTTATTTGGACAGACACACGCAAAAAACGTGATGTTCTGCGCGACCTACTGCGTACAGAAACTGTTCAAAACGCTGTTATTTTCTGTAATCGCAAACGTGATATTTCAACCCTACTCTCATCATTACAGCGGCATAAATTCAATGTCGCGGCGCTTCATGGTGATATGACGCAATCAGCGCGCCTTGCTGCTTTAAAAGATTTTAAAGAAGGCACAGTGCCGCTCCTCATTGCATCAGACGTTGCCGCGCGCGGTCTTGATATCCCGCTGGTAAGCCATGTCTTTAATTTTGATGTGCCAACAAACGCCGAAGATTACGTTCACCGTATTGGCAGAACCGGTCGTGCAGGACGCACAGGCTCTGCCTTCACCATTGGGGCAACCAGTGATGATAAACGGTATATTGAAGCCATTGAGAAGCTTATTGGCATATCTATTGCGCTACATGATCCCAATAATAAGTCTCAGGACAAAACTGCTAAGTCTGATAAGCCGGTAGAACAGAATGATACGCCAGAGACGGCTGAGGTCGAGACTGGCAAATCAGAAAACAAGTCGCCAGCAACTAACGCATCAGCAAATAACGCATCAGTAAAACC
>DGJU01000082.1:63604-75511 GCA_002387605.1 Alphaproteobacteria bacterium UBA4588
CAAGCAACTGGCCAAGCAACTGGCAAGTCAGCCGCCGAAGCGCCGAGCCAAACGAGTGCCGATACGCCAGATACGGCTGATAAAAAAGAGGGTGCTCGCAATAAATATGGAGAAAAGCGGCCGCCTGAATGGAAAGGCACCAGCTTTAAAGATAGCGACCATATCCCTGCCTTCTTGAAGTAAGCGGCACTCTCATCAGGCCAGCCAAATAGATACAGCTTTTCATGGCTGGGCGTTACCCCCCATTGAAGCGGATAACAGGTTTTAGCACTCTGCCATTTTCAGCGTCGCTTATCGCCTCGTTGATATCTGCAAAATCATAGAATTTAATAAGTTGGTCATAGGGAAAGCGGCCTTGCTGGTTCAATGCGATCAATTTCGGGATAAACTCATCGGCATTAGATTCGCCCTCAACAATCCCCTTGAAGCATTTGCCTTGGGTAAAAAAATCCAGAAGATCAATTGCTGCGGTCTCGCCGGGTGAAAAAGAGCCAACTGTGCCGCACATCCCCTTCGCCCGTAGCGCTTTTATTGCTATCGGGATTATCTTAGGCACACCGGTTGAATCAAAGGCATAGTTTGTGCCCCCACCAGTAAGTGCCTTAATTTCGCCAGCCACATCTTTCGAAACACCTCCATTAATCGTATGCCTCAGCAGAGGATATCTTAAACATAAAATTATTTACCCGCGGCTGGGGCGGGGTGGAAACAACGGCAAGGGGTGAAATTGTGATTATACACTGCGCCCGTATTATCCACCTTATTCGACAGGCTGAAATCGCATTGGCCCAACATCACCAGCCCGTCAATATGCTGGCGTTCTTGCGTATCAGAGACCTAAATACCATCCAGATTGTCTGCGAGCTTGAAAGCGCATCAGCTGCGTCTCAAACGCTGAATATTTCACAGCCCGCCGTTAGTAAAATTCTGAGAACCTTCACTGATTTGTTACACAGAGAGCTGTTTGTGCGGAAAGCCCACGGCTTAATTCCAACAGAAAGCGCCTGGATTCTGGCCCGATTAGGAAACTCGGTTGTTGATGAGTTAAAAAAGCTATCGACTCTTGAGGATGCAGAGTCAGATAGCATCTATGGCAACTTAATTGTCGGCATGCTGCCCTTTTCAGAGCAGGACATCGTGGCAACAGCTCTGGCGCGCATTACACGCACCACCCGGCATCTGAAATTCCGCGCTATTCCAGGCGATTACATTACCCTCATGGAAGCGGTTATGGCTGAGGAGATAGATTGCGTCATTGGCGTATTGCGTCAACCAGCCCCCTACCCAGAGGTGCAGGAAGCGCCGCTATGGGAGGAGTGCTTTCAGACTGTAGCGCGCGCCGACCACCCCATTCACAAAACAGCCAAAACAATTACCGACCTCTCTCAGGAACGGTGGATAGTCGGCCCGCATGGCACGCCAATACGAAACTATTTCGACACTCTGTTTCGCTCAGAAGGAACAGTTGTGCCAACTCATACCTATGAAATGGTCTCATTTCGACTGGCCGAACAACTGGTTGCAGAAAGTGATGCTATTGGGCTGCTCTCTTATAGCGATAATCAGCTAAAAAAGCTGCGTGATGATCTGAAAATCATAGATGTTTCACTGGAAAAAGTGCCGTGCATCATTGGCGTTAGCTATCGACGAAATGTTGCATCTCATGCCCGTTTCGCGCTGATAAATGAGTTAAAAAATGTAGCGAGTGAACTAGGCGTGATTCCTTAGAGCGGCGGAAAATAATAGATATAACTAGTATATTATACCGTATGAAAAAATAGAATAAGAAGAAAAAGCGTAAAGATTATAAGGTCGCTCGACACACTGCAGTGGAGCGCAATTATGTCGAAACAAAATCTTGAGGCGCGGCTAGCTCGCTTCCCCTCTCCTTCTCATATGTTACAAAATGCGAATGTCGGACCTTATATGTTCCCGATCCCGCCACAATATACCAACTGGATTGAGGAAGTGCGCGCCTGGCGAAATGGGGCTGTGCTACTCAATCAATCTTATCATATGACCGACCTGTATATTCGTGGTGTCGATATAGTCGCTTTCCTGTCATATGTTGGCATTAATAATTTCGCCCGTTTCGGCCGCAATAAGGCTAAACAACTGATTTGCTGCAATCATGATGGATATGTCATCGGTGATGGTATCCTCTTTGGCCTAGAGGATGATGAGGCGTTGTTTATTGGCCGTCCTCCTGTGGCAAACTGGTTGGCGTTTCAGGCTGAAACCAGCGATTTTGACGTTTCAACCGAATATGATATCCGCAGCCTCGAAAACACCCAAAAATCCCGGAAACTTTATCGTTATGCGATTCAAGGACCCAAGGCACTGGATATTCTTAACGAGGTCAATGAAGGTGGCCCACTGACCACCAAATTCTTTGCTATGGGTGAGATTACCATTGCCGGAGTATCTGCCCGCACGCTCAGCCATGGCATGGGCGGCACAGAAGGGCTTGAACTCTGGGGACCTTATAAGGATAGCAAGCGTGTTTATGACCGCTTATGCGACGTTGGAAAAACATATGGCATGCTACGAGCCGGTTCACGTGCCTATTCCACTGCTGCGATAGAATCTGGCTGGATCCCCTCACCTTTACCAGCAATTTATACCGGCGAGGCGATGAAACCTTACCGTGAATGGCTACCCGATAATGGGTTTGAGACAACATGTTCCATCGGGGGAAGTTTCCAGCCTGACAATGTTGAAGAATTTTACCTGACCCCTTGGGACCTTGCTTATGGCCGTCTGATCCATTTCGATCATGATTTCATAGGCCGCGATGCGTTAGTGGCCATGGCAGAAAATAACCACCGCGAAAAGGTCACTCTTGTCTGAGAAAAAGAGGATGTTTTAAAGATTTTTTCTGGCATGATGGATGAATTTCCAGCCCCAAAACTGATGGAAATCCCCGCAGGCCACTATGCTGCACATCCTTATGATCACGTGATGTTAGATGGCGAACATGTCGGGCTTTCGACCTATCCGGTCTATTCTGCTAATGAACGCGCTTGGATTTCGTTAGCGATGCTGCGCTCTGACCTGTCTAGGGAAGGCACAAATGTGTCTATTCTATGGGGTGAGAAGAAGGGCGGCAGTCATAAGCCACATGTGGAAAAACATTCACAGATAAGCATCAAAGCTCGTGTACATCCCTGGCCCATCCATCAAGCAAGCCGAGAGCAATACAGAGCCCAGCGTTAGCAGGAAACACCCATAAATATGGAGACGATTATGCAAAAACCCTGTTTTGATGTTGCACATCTTGGTCATGTTGAGATTTACACGGATAAATTTGATGAGAGTCTTGATTTCTATACCCGTATCTATGGTCTGACAGAAAGCGGCAGAGATAAGAATAGTGCCTATCTGCGGGCCTTTGATGATTATGAATTTTGCACCTTGAAACTTACCCGGCATGCCACGACGGGTGTCGGGCATATTGCTTATCGCGCCGCCTCCCCTGAGGCGCTTGAGCGCCGGGTTGCGGCTATCGAAGCGTCTTCGTACAAGACCTATGGGTGGCGCGATGGCGATCAAAGCCATGGCCCTTCATTCCAATTTGAGGATCCGTTTGGCCATGTCTTCGAACTTTACTGGAACACAGTAAAATATAAGGCACCACCAGAGGAAAAAGCTGCCTTGAAAAACATCCATCAGCGCTATCATGGGCGCGGATGTTGCCCAAGACGCCTTGATCACCTCAATTTATTATCCAGCAATGTTACAGAATTTCGTGATTTTATGATCACCTGCTTTGGCTCACGCGTGACAGAACAGATCCAGCTCGATAATGGCCGCCTTGGCGGTTGTTGGTTTACCATTAACAACAAAAGCTACGATCTTGCCTGTACCGAAGAGCGTGGCGGCGGCACCGGCCGGTTTCACCATATCACCTATGCCACCGACCAAAGAGAAGACATATTGCGGGCTGCTGACATCTTTTTAGAAAATGGCGTTCATATTGAAACCGGACCCCATAAACATGCAATACAGGGCACGTTTTTTCTCTATGTTTGGGACCCATCTGGCACCCGTGTTGAACTGGCAAATTCTGGGGCACGCCTTATCATGCAGCCAGATTGGGAGACCATTACCTGGACAGAGAACGAACGCAAGAAAGGGCAGGCTTGGGGGCTCAAAACAATCGAAACATTCCATACTCATGGAACCCCGCCAATCAGCTGAAAAAAGTTAGCTATTTTACGCAAGGGCACGCATAACGATTTCAGATAAATCTGGAGATAGGTCCTGCTGAGATAAAAATGCCAGAGCATCCTGCATTAAGGCCTGCCGGGCTGGGGCATAATGCTGAAACCGCGTCAATGTAAGTCCAAGACGAGCGGCGATCTGCGGATTGCGTTTATCCAATATGGCGAGCTGTGATGCGATAAACTGATAGCCTGATCCATCATCTTTATGGAATTGCCGCGGATTAGCCGCCGCAAATACGCCAAGGACAGACCGAATCTTATTCGGATTTTTTACATCAAACTGACGATGTTCCATAAGCGTAGCAAGCCGCTCCACTGTCCCGCCAATCGGCGATCCAGCTTCTAGGGCAAACCATTTTTCAAGCACCAGAGGCTCTTCTGACCATTTATCATGAAAGGCTGAAAGGGCCGTATCGCGCTCTGGACAATCAAGACTGTTAAGGGCCGCTAAAGCGCCCATAGAAAGGCTCATTACATCTATGCCAGCTTGTGTTGCTGCAACGCCAAGAGATGCGGCATCTTCTGCTGCACAGCCAAGCAGCAATAACCTGTTCTGCAGGCTTCTCTGCGCGGCTGTTTCCAGTTTGTCTGGCACGGCAAGCCGGTCATTGATCTCGTCCTTTAGTGACCGCCCAAGGCTCGCTTGCACATCATGGCGCGCCTGCCAGATGGCGGGCGGGTCTGCGGGCCTATTCTGTTGTTCGCTATCAGCCTGACTAGGAACGCCAAGAGCGAGCGCTTTGAAATCATCGCGAAGCGATGCATCTCCAAGCAACGCCAGAAGAGCATCGGCAAGCTGGCGCTCTGCTGCTTCATCAGCGTTTCCGTTCAGGCGCGCTGTAATATTATGCTGGAACAGGCTCTGCCCGGCTTCATACCGATTAAAGGGGTCTGTATCATGGGCAATAAGATGGCATAGCTCATCACGGCTGATATCAGTAACGAGCCGCACGGGGGCTGAAAACCCGCGCAATAAAGAGGGAACAGATTTAGTGATATCCCCATCGCCTGCCTCAACTGTAATTGTGGCCTCTGCTACTGATAATAAATAGACATGTTCTGTACCAGCAGTTCCGCCATCAATCGTAAAAGAGAGCTGGCGTCCATCTGCTGCAAAAAAGGCAAGGCTTACTGGCACCGGTTGCGGCAGACGCGGCGTTTTGGCAGCTGTCTCTGGTAGGGCCTGCGTCAGGTTCAGTATCAGCGATGTATCCTTCACTGACCGGTTAACGCTCACAGTTGGCGTGCCTGCTTGTGAATACCAGCGCTGGAAGGCCCTTAAATCGCGATTATTTGCATCAGCCATTGCCGCCACAAAATCATCACAAGTAACAGCCTGTCCATCATGCCGGGCAAAATAAAGATCCATGCCGGCACGAAATCCGTCAGCCCCCAGCATTCGGTGCATCATTCTGATAATTTCAGCCCCTTTTTCATAAATCGTAGGGGTGTAGAAATTATTGATTTCTGAATAGCTCTCCGGCCGGATTGGGTGTGCTGTAGGGCTCGCATCTTCTGGGAATTGAACGGCGCGTAATGCAGCAACATCAGCTGCCCGCTTTACCCCCTCATCATGAGTATCAGCGCTAAAGCTCTGGTCACGGAAAACCGTCAGACCTTCTTTTAAGGTAAGCTGGAACCAGTCACGGCAGGTAACCCGGTTTCCTGTCCAGTTATGAAAATATTCATGCGCAATAATAGCTTCGACATTATCCAGATCAGTGTCAGTAGCGGTGCGCTTATCTGCCAGCACAAATTTGCTGTTAAAGATATTGAGCCCTTTATTTTCCATCGCGCCCATATTGAAATGGCTAACAGCGACTATCTGAAAGAGATCAAGGTCATATTCAAGGCCGTAAACATCTTCATCCCATTTCATCGAGCGTTTCAGGCTATCCATTGCATGGCCCGTTAAGTGGCCATTACCCGGCTCAACAAGGATATGTAATGCAACCTGCTTCCCAGATGACGTGGTAAAACTATCTTCAACTCTTTCCAGCGTCCCAGCAACAAGCGCAAATAGATAGGCTGGCTTTGGATGTGGGTCATGCCAGAGCGCATAATGACGCCCTGCATCACACGGGCCTGTTTCAATCAGATTGCCATTACAAAGCAACTCTTGATAGAGACGCGGCGCTTCGATTCGCGTGGTAAATATACTCATGACATCAGGGCGGTCAGGATAATAGCAGATACGCCGGAACCCTTCTGGCTCACATTGCGTGCAAATCATATCGCCTGACGCATAAAGCCCTTCTAGGGCGGTATTAGAGAACGGATCGCATATCGAGGTGACTGTTAGCTTATCGCCTGATTTGAGGCCTGTGATAACCAGACCATCATCGCGCACCTCAACACAACTGTCAGGCAACGGGCCTGCTTCTGTTTCAGCTGAGACAAATGTAAGGGCTCTACCGTTCAGAAACAGCGGCGCAGTGCTCTCAGCTTCAGGAGCATTTCGCAGCGTCATTGTTACGGCAACGCGGGCATGGTCGTCAAAAATCTGAACTGTTAGATCGGTTTTTTGGACCTGCCACGCAAGAGGGCTATAATCCTGACGCCGGATAGGCGCGCTTGCAGATCTAGCTTCCATCGCGCGATGTTGTATAGGCAAGGTCGCAATGTTCAGGGCAATACGGCTTGCCCGGCAAAACAGGCTCACTACAGAAGCCAAATTCAACTTTTTTCGGGTCACCATGCGGCCAAACGCATTTAGAGCGCGACCATTTAATCTGACGCAACGCAAGACGCAAGGGCAGCTCTTTGGTAGATTCGACTATTTTAGGAGCTTTTTTCGCACTAGTTTTGGCGATCGGTGATTGACGCTTTGGCAGTTTTAACCGGTGCGCTTTACCAGCAACAGCATTACGGGTTACGCCTAATTCTTCGCCAATCTGCGAGATAGATAACCCCTTGTCCCAGAGCTTTCTTAATTTTTCAAGACGCTCATCGGTCCAGCTTGTCTCTTCTGCCATTTAATGCCTCATCTCTCTTGGAAGTCCCAGCGCCGTCAACGGTAAATTTGCGAACTCGCATAATGCCCTATTGCACCGCAGGATGCTAGTCAAATGCGCCAATAAATCGGCCAATAAGCTCAAGCTGGTAATCCAGCATGTGTCTGCCTTTATGAACAGGCCGGCCAGAGTCTTCAGCCGCAATCAGCCAGTTTGTTCTATCAGGCACCATAATAATATCACAAACTAGACAATCAAATGCCAAACTATCAATGGGAACAGGATGAGGGTCGTCATCATGCAACCCAACCGAGGTAGCGTTTATGACAATATCATAAGCGCCAAGATCTGCTGTTTCTAGCGTTGTTGTGCCAACCGAAGATTTTGATGTAAACTTACCCGTTAATTCAGCCGTAGCCGCAGCTTTCTGTAAGGTACGGTTCGCAATATCAATATGCGCGCAGCCATGATAGGCAACCGCAACCGCAACCGCCCGCGCAGCACCGCCCGCCCCAAGCAGCAAAACACGCTTGCCCTGCAGCTGATACCCCTCACCTATTAATCCAGCGACAAACCCTTCGCCGTCAAAATTATTACCATAGATTTTGCCGTCATCATCAAATCGGACAGCATTGACAGCGCCTGTTGCACGCGCCCCATCCCCAAGCTCATCACACAGCTCAGCAAGGGCCAGCTTATGCGGTATTGTAACAGCAAGCCCGCCAAAATTCTTTAGCCCATTCAGGCCGCGCACAACTGTCTCAAGATGTTCAGGCGGGCAATTTATCGGCACCATAACAGCATCAGTACCATTTTTCCGGAAAATCGGATTAAAGATAGACGGGGCACGCACATGCGCGCTTGGATGGGCAATACAGCCATAAAGCTTGGTTATGCCAGAAATCACAGGCGGGTGGAGCGATAGGCTCTCAGCAGAAACGTCAGTCATTGAACAATAGCCTAGCAAAATAAAATGAAACGCGGTGGCGCAGAATAGCCTACTTAAAACTACCATTCAATAACCAGATGCTAGTGCAATACCAAGCTCACAGACGTGCGAGCTATATCATTAGCGCCTGAAAGGCTTATTCTTCTGATTCAAACTCAAGCGAGGCAGAATTGATACAGTACCGCAATCCGCCCTCTTCTTTGGGTCCGTCAGGGAAGACATGGCCAAGATGGGCCTCGCAATGACTGCAATGGACCTCGGTGCGTGTCATAAATAACGAGCGGTCTTCTTCTGTTTCCACATTTTCATCAACCATCGGTTCAGTAAATGATGGCCAGCCTGAACCAGAATCATATTTCTTTTCTGAATTAAACAGAGCCGCATCACAGCACACGCACCGATAAACGCCAGAGCCATGGCTATCCCAGTACTTGCCGGAAAAAGCCCGTTCGGTTGCCTGTTTACGGGTAACATCAAACTGCTCGTCGCTTAGCATCTCGCGCCATTCTGCGTCTGTTTTCTCAATTTTATCGCTCATGCTGCTGCTTTCTTTGCCTGCATTAATTTCCAGATACTATCTAACGTAGCGGGCATGTCGATATGGACAACACCGAGCGCGTCACAAAGGGCTGAAATAACCGCTGGTGGCGCGCCAATAGCACCTGCTTCGCCTGCCCCCTTCACGCCCAGCAAGTTATTCTGGCAGGGTGTGTTGCGGGTATGATTATCTAACATTGGCAGATGGTCAGCACGCGGAAGGGTATAATCCATCAACGAGCCAGAAAGCAGTTGTCCTGTTTCATCATAGGCAAGATGCTCATAGAGCGCCTGACCAACACCTTGAGCTATACCGCCCTGTATCTGACCAAAAAGAGTAAGAGGATTAAGGATATTGCCAAAATCATCCATTGTCGTATAGCGCACAATCTGCGGCACAAAACTCGCCTTATCCACCTCAATTTCAATAATGTGAGAGCCGTAAGGATAGGTTGCCCCGCTTGCCTGATAGTCATTAAACCGGTTGAGCGGGTGAGGCCCATCTTCAGTTGCAGTCAGCCTGACAAGCTCTTCGATAGAAATGCTCTGGTTGGTGCCGGACGCCGTGAAGACGCCTTCGACAAGCCCGACATCAGCGTCATCAACACCAAGATGCTCAGCCGCTAGCTTTTGTGCGTCAACCGCAATAAGACTGGCCGCCTCTGATACAGACGAGCCTAGAACAGATGCCATCTTAGCACCACCTGTTGTGCCGGGAGGTGTACGCAAGCTATCACCTTGAACAACCTTGATTAATTCAGCATCATAGCCAAGACGATCTGAGAAAATCTGGGTTAATGTTGTCAGGTGCCCCTGCCCATTATCCTGTTGCGATGCATAAAGGACAACAGAGCCGTCAGCGGCAAATTCAATATCAACACCGCCGCCGCCGCCTTGTCCGCATTGTTCAAGATACATTGAAAGACCAAGGCCGCGATATTTACCCTGCGCTTCGCTTTCAGCACGCCGCCCTGCAAAGCCTGCAACATCTGCTTTTTCGATAACCTCATCGAGCAGCCCTGGCATATCGCCAGAATCAACTGCGCCGCCCTCAACCATCTTATAGGGGATCTGTTCAGGCTTAATAAGATTTCGGCGACGCAATTCAAAGCGGTCGATAGATAATTCTGCTGCAATATGGTCCATCAGACGCTCAAGCAGATAATTAGCTTCGGGGCGCCCTGCCCCGCGAAACGCATCTACAGCCGGTGTGTTGGTCACGATGCCGCGCACACGCATACCGACAGTCTGAATATCATAGGGGCCTGTAAGAGTACGGGTTGCCGATAAGGTTGGAATATAGATACCAAAATTGGATAACCAAGCGCCCATATTCGCATGCACAGAGACTTCCATTGCAAGGATTTTGCCTGTTTCATCAACAGCTGCCCATGCTTTGGTCCGGTTATCCCTGCCATGAACATCTGAAAGGAAGGCTTCGGAGCGTTCCTGTTGCCAGCGCACGACCCTCCCTAACTTGCGCGCTGCCCATGCAACGCAGAGCTGTTCAGGGTGCAAGAAAATCTTATAGCCAAAGCCGCCCCCTACATGTCCGGTAAGAACCCGAAGCTCTTCATCTTTCATGCCGAGCGCTATGGCAATCTGTTTTGCCAGTGGCGCCGGTCCTTGTGAGGGAAGCCATAAGGTGAGCTTTTCCCCATCAGGCTGTGCAACCACAGGGCGGGTTTCAAGAGCGCTCGCCAGAAGACGGCTATTCACAACATCAACCGCGACAATTTTATGCCCGTCAGCCTTGGCAGCTGCAATGCCTGCACGCGCGCCATCCAGATCGCCAGAGGCCCAGTCGAAAACTACATTATTTGGATAGCAGTCATAAAGCTGTGGCGCATCATCTTCTAGGGCGGCATAAACATCGCACACCGCAGGCATACTATCATAGTCAGCCTCAATCAGCTCAATAGCATCCATAGCTTGCTGGCGTGTTTCAGCCACAACCATTGCAGCAATGTCACCAGCATAACGCACAATATCGGCAATCATTGCTGGCTTTGTTGTCCGCGGAATTGCGGTGCCATCACTATTATCAACATATTGCTGACAATGAATTTCACCCACATTATCAGCCGCCATGTCGGCATGGCTTGCGGCCATGATAACGCCAGGGGCTGTTGCAGCAGCGCTGATATCAAGGGAGGTCAGAACAGCATGCGCATAAGGAGAGCGCAGAAACGCAACAGCATAGCCCTCGCCCGGCAACTCATCATCAGTATAGCGTCCCTGTCCGATAAGCAGGTCTTTATCTTCAACCCGCTTTACAGATTGTCCAATACCAAATTTCATAGCGGTCTCCTTCTTCGTTTCACCAGCAGAATACCAGCCAAACTGTTAAACCATATAGTCTGATTTAACAGGTCTCGACCAGCTTTCAATAGCCTTTTCCAAAAACCTGCCATGCAGATGAAATTCTATAAATCGTGGTAAGCCAGCATAACAGGCCAAATATGACAGCTATCACGCCAAACCATTCCGGAAACAGCAGAATAAGACCCAAAATAGCACTTGTTTCTGTCCCCTCAACCAGTCCGCCAAGATAGAAAAAACTTTTCGTCCCCCGCACCTCAGTCGAAATACCACGTTTTGCAGCAACAATAGCAAAAGCCAGAAAACTGGTTCCCGTGCCAACAAAACTTACAATAAGAAAGGCTGCGGCAAGACTATCTTCGGGGCGCGACAGCGCAAAAGAGAATGGCAGTAAACTATAAAACAGGAAATCGGTCACAATATCCAGAAACCCGCCAAAATCAGATGGCAGCGTAAGCCGCGCAACTGCGCCATCAAGCCCATCACATATCCTGTTCAGGGCCAGCAGGGCAATCGCAATATGATAAAACCCAAACGCAGTAGCCACACACGCAAAGCCCCCCACAACACCTCCGGCTATCGTAACCATATTTGCTGAAATACCGCAGGCAACCAGCGGCCGCGCCACACGGCTTAGAAGACGATCAAGAGGGGGGCGTAGATAAGCGTCAAACATACAAATAGCCTAGTGTTGCGGGGCTGAGAGAGGCGCCAAAGACGCCAAAACTGTCTCTCCAACGAGAATGCGCTGGCCTACTGTTACCTTAATGTCGAACTGCGCCGGCACAATAATACTTAACCGTGCATGAAAAAGGCTCACCCCGATTTTCTCATTGCCTGTGAGCCGCTGGCCCTCCTGAACAAACCCCATAAGCAGGCGGGCATAGCTATCACCATGCTGGATAAATCCAATGTGATG
>DGJU01000044.1:0-2324 GCA_002387605.1 Alphaproteobacteria bacterium UBA4588
TCCGCTCCGCGTCATAGCTGACGGTGAAGAGGTTGGGGCTACCATCCGCGATGATGCTTTGGGGCGCCGTCCGGTGCGGGTTGCAACGGCTGTTGATAGTGAGGGTGTACGCAAGACATTTCTGGACATTTGCAAAGAAACTGACAGAATGAAAAAATCTCGGATAGCGGCCGCCTCACAGCAGGGCTAGCATCCGGCATTTCAGGCTAAGAAGGGTTCTGGTCAATGGATGTGAAAACAGTTGATTATACCGCGCCAGACGCACAGCATTCTCTGGCAGAATCGCTTCGGGAAACTGGCTTTGCTGTGTTGGTCAATCACCCTATCTCTGCGCCGCGCATTGATGAAGCTTACGCGCGCTGGGCCGAATTTTTTGCCTCAGACGACAAGATGGACTGGCTGAGAGATCCTCAGAATCAGGATGGATTTTTCCCGTTTCTCTCTGAAAATGCCAAAGGCGCGGCTGCTAAGGATCTAAAAGAATTTTATCATGTCTATTCATGGGGACGGGTGCCGGACAGCCTGTCTGATATGACGCGAAAGCTCTATAGCGACCTTGTAACGCTGGGTCAGGAACTTCTTGGCTGGCTGGATAATGAAATGCCAGCAGATGTGCGTAGCAAAATGACTGCGCCGCTCTCAACCATGATGGATAAAAGCGAGCAGAGCCTGTTCAGAATTCTGCATTACCCGCCCTTATCTGATACAGCAGAAAGCGCGGCTGAAGACAGCACCGCCATTCGTGCAGCAGCCCATGAAGATATTAATCTGATCACACTGCTTCTTGCTGGCTCAAAACCGGGGCTTGAAGCACAGGACATAGAGGGCAAGTGGCATAATGTGCCATGCGATCCCGGAATGATTACGATTAATAATGGTGATATGTTATCACTCGCAACAAACGGGTTTTACCCCTCTACGACGCATCGTGTGGTAAATCCTGAACGCACCCAAAATAGTGCGCGATATTCCATGCCGATGTTCTTGCATCCGCGGCCAGATGTTGCGCTTACACAAGGATTTACAGCAGATATGTTTCTCCAGCAGCGGCTAAGAGAAATCGGTCTTAAATAACAAAAGGAGTCTAGGATTATGAGTAATAAACGTTCAATAGGAATTGCCCTAATCGGTATTGCTGTTTTAGCTGTGATCGCAGTGACAATGCATACACCAATCGAAGAAAAAAAGACGGCAGTTAGTTCAAGCGATATAAAGCCTGCTGTTATCTTTGATATGGGGGGCAAATTTGATAAATCCTTCAATGAAGGCGTATGGGCAGGGGTGAAGAAATTCACCGAGGAAACCGGCATCGAAGTCATGGAATTCGAAGTCACCAACGAAACCCAGCGTGAACAAGCAATGCGCCGGATGGTTGAACGCGGCGCTACGATCGTACTGGGTGTAGGATTTGCGCAAGCCGATGCTATCTCAAAAGTTGCAGCAGAAAATCCAGATACGCTGTTTTCGATTATCGATGTGGGCTGGCTTGATGCGCCAAACTTGCGCCAATATGTGTTCAAAGAACATGAAGGAAGCTACCTTGTTGGGGTTGCTGCTGCACATGCAAGCCAGACAGACAAAGTCGGATTTGTGGGCGGCATGGATATTCCGCTCATCCGGAAATTTGCCTGTGGTTATGTTGGCGGTGTGAAGTCTGTGACAGCGTCGGCAGATGTCTTCCAGAATATGACCGGTCCAACACCATCAGCATGGAATGACCCGGCTAAAGGTGCAGAACTGACACGTTCGCAAATCGACCGCGGGGCGGATGTTGTTTATCACGCAGCCGGCGGAACTGGTCTTGGCGTCATTCAGGCAGCGGCTGATTCAGGTAAGCTCGCGATTGGCGTTGACTCAAACCAGAACGGTCTTGCACCGGGCTCTGTTCTTACCTCCATGCTGAAGCGTGTTGATGTTGCCGCTTATGAGACCTTCATGGATGCCAAGAATGGCACCTTCTCATCTGGGTTAACTGTACTGGGTGTTGCTGAAGGTGGTGTTGACTGGGCGCTAGATGATAATAATGCCAGCCTTGTGACTGATAAAATCAAAACAGCCGTTGAGGCAGCGCGTTCAGACATCCTTTCAGGAAAGGTTGTTGTCCATAATTACGAGAGTGATTCCAGCTGTCCTTACTAATATAATCATTTTTTTGTGATGACAGTTACACACCAACAGGCGAAAGGCAGGGATACCGTGCCTTTCGCCATTTCACTGCGCGGGGTTGAAAAAACCTTCGGAGCCGTGCGCGCCAATCATAATATTGACCTTGATATTTGCACCGGTGACATCCACGGCATTATCGGAGAAAACGGCGCGGGCAA
>DGJU01000044.1:2536-6075 GCA_002387605.1 Alphaproteobacteria bacterium UBA4588
TTTGAGGCAGCGCGCGTTGAACTTGCCCAGCTTGCTACTCGTTATGGCCTTGATGTTGATCTTGATGCGATTATCGAAGATTTTCCTGTTGGGCTGCAGCAACGTGTTGAAATTCTAAAAGCCCTCTATCGCGGCGCCAATATTCTTATTCTGGATGAGCCAACAGGCGTTCTTACACCGCAGGAAACTGATCAGCTTTTTGATATTCTAAGAGCCTTGAAAGAACAGGGTGTTACTATCCTGCTTATCACCCATAAACTGCGCGAAATTATGGCGATTACGGACCATGTATCTGTGATGCGTGGGGGTGAGATGGTCGCGCATAAGCGCCGCAGTGATACAACACCTGAAGAGCTTGCCGAGGTTATGGTTGGCCGTCCGGTGCGCACTGACGGCATATGGCATGAGGCAAATCCGGGACAGATTGTGCTACGGGCTGAAAATCTGGAACTGACTGCTGGGATGTCAGCAAAGAGCACGGCGCTGGTTTCAGATGTCTCGTTCGCGCTGAAGGCAGGCGAAATTCTTGGTATTGCCGGCGTATCGGGTAACGGGCAGTCTGAATTGCTGGAGCTTCTGGCTGGTATTCGCGCACCAAGCAATGGCAGTATTCAGATTGGCGGTCGTCATGTCACAGCAGAGATGCCAGCAACCCCGTCCGAGATTAAATCCCTTGGCATTGCCCATGTGCCAGAAGACCGTCATTCAACCGGTCTTATTCTACCTTTCACAGCAGCAGAGACAATTATCCTTGGCTATGAGGATAAAATGACCGGCAGAACAGCTGGCTGGCTCGACCCTGAAGAGCTTGACGAGCATTGCGCCGGTTTGATGCAAGACTTTGACGTTCGCCCGCCTGACCCGTCCTTGAAAAGCAATTTATTTTCAGGCGGTAATCAGCAAAAAATCGTGCTAGCTCGCGAAATGTCAGCCGCGCCATCTATCCTGCTTGTGGGTCAGGCCACCAGAGGGGTTGATATTGGCGCTATCGAATTTATCCATAAACAGCTTATTGCCATGCGCGATAAGGGTTGTGCAATCATTCTGGTTTCGGTTGAATTGGATGAAATTCTGACCTTATCAGACAGGATTATGGTGATGAATAATGGCTCCTCCATGGGGATTATTGACAGAAGCGAGGCAGATGCCCGCGCTATTGGCCTGTTAATGGCAGGGGTTGGCTGATGGAACAAAAATTACCACGCTGGATAGATATTGGCTTACTGCCGGTTATTAATATTCTGGCAGCCTTTATTGTGGCAGGGGTCATTATTGCGCTGATTGGCGAAAATCCGTTTGCGGCGCTGTCTGTTTTGGTAAAAGGCGCTTTTTTCTATAAAGGCGCGCTTGGATATACCCTGTTCTATGCAACCAATTTTATCTTTACCGGACTTGCTGTCGCTGTTGCCTTTCATGCCTCATTATTCAATATCGGCGGTGAAGGTCAGGCAATGGTAGGCGGGCTGGGGCTGGGGCTTGTTGCGTTGCTGCTTGACCCGCTATTGCCGCCTCTTCTGGTGGTGCTGATTGCTATTCCGGCTGCGGTTATTTTTGGTGCGTTCTGGGGGGTGATCCCTGGATGGCTTCAGGCGAAGCGCGGCAGTCATATCGTTATCACAACTATCATGTTTAATTTCATTGCTGCGTCTCTCATGGTCTGGCTGCTGGCTGGCATGTTGATGGCGCCTGGCCAGATGTCTCCTGAAACCCGCAGTTTTGCTGATGGTGTTGCGCTGGCTCAATTCCATACGCTGGTGAGCTATGTTGGACTTTCTGTTGCAAAATCACCACTCAATCTGTCCTTTATTATTGCGTTGGTTGCGTGTGTTGGGGTGTGGGTGCTGATCTGGCGGACACGCCTTGGTTATGTTATTCGCGCCACAGGCCATAGTGAGCGGGCTGTTATCTATGCAGGACATTCGCCTGCCAAAATCATTATCATTACAATGGCAATTTCTGGCGGTCTTGCGGGTCTGATGGCCTTGAACGAAATTTTAGGTGTACAGCAAAGAGTTATTCTTAACTTCACTTCCGGATATGGATTTACCGGTATTGCTGTTGCGCTGATGGGGCGTAATCATCCTATTGGGATATTGCTGGCGAGCCTACTATTTGGCGCTTTATATCAGGGGGGCGCCGAGCTTGATTTCGAATTTCAGACAATTACGCGCGAAATGGTACTGATGATACAGGGGCTTATTATCCTGTTTTCAGGCGCCTTGGCATATATGTTCACCCCTATGGTAGCCAGAGTATTTGCATCCTATATCTCCTCATCAAAAGGAGTTGATTGATGGCAGCTGAACTCTGGCTTCAATTTGTACTGGCACTAGATGCCACCATTCGGATGTCGACACCGCTTATTTTATGCGCAATGGCGGGTATTTTTTCTGAGCGGTCCGGTATTATCGATATCTCGCTTGAGGGCAAGATGCTGCTTAGTGCCTTTGCGGCAGCATCACTTGCCGCGCTTACGGGCTCTGCTGTGATAGGACTTGCAGGGGCAATCATCATCTCTGTTCTGTTCAGCCTCCTGCATGGGTTTGCGTGTATTACTCACAAAGGCAATCAGGTGGTATCAGGACTTGCCATTAATATCCTTGCCTCCGGTTTAACGGTAACGATTGGGTTTGCAATATTTTCACAAGGCGGTCAGACGCCGTTTTTGTCACGTGACCAGCGGTTCTTGCCTCTGGAACTTCCGTTTACCGAAACGATAGAATCTCTTCCGGTTATTGGGCCTTCAATAGGGGTTATCTATAGTGAGGTTATCTCAGGGCATAACATTCTGGTCTGGCTTGCGTTTCTGGCTGTTATTGTAACAGGCTATGTGCTGTTCAGAACGACATTTGGCTTGCGTCTGCGCGCTGTAGGCGAAAAGCCAGAGGCTGTTGATACAGCTGGCATCAGTGTCAGTTGGATGCGGTATAAGGCGGTGATACTTGCCGGTATTCTCTGCGGTATGGCGGGGGCGTATCTGTCGATTGCCCATGGCGGCGGGTTCGTGCGCGAAATGACAGCTGGCAAAGGCTATATCGCGCTGGCAGCGATGATTTTTGGTAATTGGCGGCCTGTACCTGTTCTGCTTGCCTGTCTTATGTTTGGGTTTCTGGAAGCTATTGCAGCGCGTCTTCAAGGCGTTGATTTGCCGCTGATAGGGCAGGTGTCGACCGACCTTATCCTTGTTCTGCCTTATGTGCTTACCGTTATTCTTCTGGCAGGTTTTGTTGGCAGGGCTGTTCCGCCTCGCGCCATTGGTGTTCCCTACGTAAAGGAAAGATAATCATGAGTGATGCAGAACTTGTTGCTGCGGCCATATCGGCAATGTCGCACGCCTATGCGCCCTACAGCAGCTTTTATGTAGGGGCGGCAATACGTGATGAGAACGGCCAAATTCATAGTGGGGCAAATGTTGAAAATGCAGCCTATCCGCAAGGTGCCTGTGCTGAGGTGGGGGCTATTTCTGCGATGATTATGGCGGGCGGGCGAAAAATTGACGCTATCGCTGTTGCTGGCAAAGGGGATGTCTTATGCACGCC
>DGJU01000057.1:0-4212 GCA_002387605.1 Alphaproteobacteria bacterium UBA4588
AAATCTTCAATCGTTATCAGACCATCGATGCCACCATATTCATCAACAACAAGAGCAAGATGCTGGCGCTTTAACCGCATTTCCTGCAACAGCTCAAGCAGGCGGATTGAGGGAGATACAAATAAAACCGGCCGCAGTAATCCTGATAGAGCTGGTTGTTTTTCCTGCAGTAAATGCAGCAGTAAATCTTTGATATGAAGCATGCCAACAATTGAATCAACACCGCCTTCATAAGCCGGAACGCGGCTATGGGATGCCTCGCTTATTTGACGCATAACAGAGTCAAAACCATCTGCAATATCTACTGATACGATATCAGCACGCGGCACCATGACATCTTCAGCCGTAATATCACGCAACCCCAGCATATTGCGAAGCAACAAGCCTTCATTGATATCGAAGCCAGATTCCATTTCCGAAATAGATGTCTCTATCAGGTCAGTTAGCTCATCACGCATTGTCGAAGATTTGCTAAAGATAGGGATTTTTTTTAAGGCAGACATAAACGCCATTATGCCGGCTCCTGCGCGCTCTTTATCAGAGGTTCATCATAGGGATTTGCAATGCCAACCCGCGCCAAAAGCCGCGTCTCGCATGCCTCCATTTCTTCGGCATCCTCATCTTCTTCATGATCATATCCAAGCAGATGAAGAACACCATGAATCAAAAGATGAACGACATGGTCATGGGGCGTTATACCGCCCCCTTCGGCTTCTGTTAAAATTGTTTCACGGCCAAGAGCGATATCACCAAGGATAATCAGATCATCCTCGCCTGAGCCATCCTCTTCATCTACGGGAAAAGACAACACATTAGTTGGGCTTTCTTTGCCCCGAAAATTTTCGTTTAACTGCATCATATGAGCATCATTGGTCCAACAGATAGAGATGCTCGTTTCAGCCAACCCTTCTTCGGTGAGAAGAATATCAAAAAGCTGGCAACTAACAGCTTCAACATCAGCTATCAGCGGATGCCAGTCAGGCTCTTCAATGTGATGTTCAATAATATGACCAGCACCTGATTGCCATTCGCGGTACGCGTCGCCCGTCTCTGTTTCAGATGTATCATTTTCGGTAGCTACCGATTTAGTCGTACTGGGCGCTTGCGCGCTAGAGGGGGGTTTGTTCACGTTTTTTTGCCATCTTTCTGGGACTAAAGTTACAGTGCCTAATGATACTAGTTTTGTCCAGCATCATAGGCTTTGAGAATGCGGGCAACAACCGGATGCCGGACAACATCATCTCCGGTTAATTTAATAATGCCAATTCCTTTCACATTATCGAGCCGCCCGACAGCATCGGACAAGCCAGACATATGACCTTGGGGCAGATCAACCTGAGATAAATCACCAGTGATGACCATACGTGACCCATCACCGAGGCGGGTCAGAACCATCTTCATCTGAACCGGCGTTGTGTTCTGTGCTTCATCAACGATCACAAAAGCGTTTGTTAGCGTTCGCCCTCGCATGAAGGCCAGCGGCGCAATTTCGATTTCGCCGCTTACCAGCATTCTGTCAACCTTATCAGCCGGCATCATATCATAGAGTGCATCATATAAGGGGCGCAGATAAGGATCGACTTTTTCCTTCATATCACCCGGCAGAAAGCCAAGCCGCTCGCCAGCTTCAACGGCCGGACGCGACAGGATAATACGGTCAACAGTTCTGCGTTTTAGGCAGTCCACAGCCTGTGCCACAGCCATATAGGTTTTTCCTGTTCCAGCAGGACCAATCCCGAATACAACTTCATTATTGGTCAGCAGTTTGAAATAATCAGCCTGACCGGGGGTACGGGCAAAGATTTTTTTCTTCCAGGTCGTTGCAAAAATCTGTGCCGATACTGGCGCGTCAGATGGATTTGTTCCATTATCGGCCTGCCGCAGGAGGTCATCAATCAAGGTTGCGTTGGTTTCCTCACCCGAAGTAGAGCGGGCACTTAATTGCTTATAGATTCCGGTGATAATTTTGCTGGCACGCGACACATTTTCGTCTGACCCGCTTACCTTCAGCTGATTGCCAAAACTATCAATACTGATTTCCAATGCCTCTTCGATACGCGAGAGGTGCTGGTTATGCTGGCCGCATAATGTCAGAAGAATATCATTATCTTGAAATTCAAGACGAACTGTCTTTTGCGCGGTTTCGGCTGTCACGTGGGCCCCTTTTTCTATCCTGTCAGTGGTATTCACAAAACTGGGACGTCTGACACGACTGATGCCAGTACGGAATTCTGTCTACCCTGTTCAATTTTCATATCAACAATCTGTCCAATCATGCTGCTATTTCCATCAAGATAAACAGATTGCATATAGGGGCTTCGTCCAGTCATCTGACCTTCACGGCCCCCATCACGCTCAATCAGGACAGGCATAACCCGCCCTTCACACGACTTGTTAAAGGCCATTTGTTGAGACGAAATCAGTTGCTGAAGCGCAGCAAGCCGGTCTGTTTTTACCAGCTCATCCACCTGTGTTTCATCACTCGCGGCGGGCGTACCCGGACGCTTGCTATATTTGAAAGAATAAGCAGAGGTATAGCCAACCCTATCAATAAGCGAAATTGTATCAGCAAAATCCTTATCAGTTTCACCCGGAAACCCGACAATAAAATCACCCGATAACGCAATATCCGGAGATACATCGCGAAGCTTATCAATAATCCGAAAATAATCATCACGGCCATGTTTGCGGTTCATCCGGCGCAGAATATTATCTGACCCGGACTGAACAGGAAGATGCAAATAAGGCATTAGAACATCAACGTCACGGTGCGCATTGATTAAATCATCATCCATATCTAATGGATGCGATGTCGTGTAACGCAGCCGCTTTAGCCCATCAAGGTCTGCCAATTCTCGGATTAACTTGCCAAGTCCTGCACTATTACCGGACTTATTATCATACCCGTGCCATGCATTCACATTCTGACCAAGCAGTGTGATCTCAACCGTCCCACCTGCGATAAGCCGTCTTGCTTCTTCAAGAATCTGGCTTGCTGGCCGGGAAAATTCTGCCCCTCTTGTGTAGGGTACAACACAGAAACTGCAGAATTTGTCACACCCTTCCTGAACCGACAGAAAGGCGGCTGGTCCGCGTGGAAGATGCTCTTCGGGAAGCAAATCGAATTTAACTTCTTCTGGAAACTCAATATCAACAACATGTTTGCGGGCGTGCGGGTCGGCTTGCGCTACCAGTTCGGGAAGCCGGTGATATGTTTGCGGTCCAACAACCATATCTACCCATGGCGCGCGCCGGGTGATTTCCTCGCCCTCCGCCTGAGCCACACAGCCTGCCACAGCAATAAGAACCTGTTTATTCTGCTGCTCTGCTGCTCTGCTTTTGACTTGCCGTAACCGTCCAAGCTCAGAAAAAACCTTTTCTGAGGCTTTTTCCCTGATATGGCAGGTATTTAAGATGATCATGTCAGCATCTTCTGGTGCATGGGTTGGCATGTAACCAGCAGGGGCAAGGGCGTCTGCCATTCTGTCTGAATCATAGACATTCATCTGACAGCCATAGGTCTTGATAAAAAGTTTTTTCATTAGCGGGCGACTACATACCTTATATTTTGCAACCACTACCAAAAGAGCGGTTCATCTTGTTATTATGAAGGGTCGTGTCCGGCATAGCCAGTAACCTCTTACAGGGTCAAGCATTTTGGTGTTTTAAGCATAAAACTGTGCTGTTTTTCATAAGTCTGTCCAGATATCTTTTTCGTTCAAGCTCTGTTCTGCTAATATTATAAACTTTTTTGCATAATAATCGCATCTATAGAGTGTCCGTCACGCTGATAATATCGGTTGCGTTTGCCAACATTCTGGAACCCACACGTCAGATAAAGAGCCTGTGCGGCCTCATTATCTTCTGCCACCTCTAAAAATAGCTCGGATATGTTGCGGCTCTGTGACAATGCTACCAGCGCGTCAAGAAGTCCGGCTGCAATCCCTATGCGCCGGAAAGAGGGCGCAACGATGAGCTCGATAATATCACTGCTCGGGCAAACCTGCTGAGCAAGAATAAATCCTGCCAGCTTGCAACCAACATACCCGCTTAGCCCCGCTATTGTTGGCACATCTATCAAATCAGCACATAATTCTGCTTTCTTGACGTCCTTCTCTGGATAGGTTTCTGCATAAAGGCGGATTATGTCTGACTTATGCTGACCGAGCATGTGCGAAAATACTGGCTGCGTCATACCCTAATCCTAACGAA
>DGJU01000057.1:4269-39629 GCA_002387605.1 Alphaproteobacteria bacterium UBA4588
TTTTGATTTTGTTTTGGCGGCCCAAGGCGCGCTGGGTTTACATAGAGCGGGATAAAGGGGCTTATCTGACGGCTAGGATCGTTAACGGCCAGTGCGGCATATTCTGCAATATCGCGTGCATCGAGCATATGGTGCAAAACCTCTCCATGAAATGACAAGCTATCTTGTGCAGCCGCATCAAGACAGCCTGTAATAAAAAGCGGGGCGTTATTGCGGTATTCTTCCAACCAGGCAGCTAACGTGTCTGATGTATGTTCAGCACATGGGCTAACCAATACCCCGTGGGCATCATAGACTTGGGCAAACCAACTGCCACGACGCGTATCTGCAAGACTTAGATACTGCGCCTGCCTATCACCTGTTTTAGCAGCAGCCCTTACAGCAAGAGCCGCAAGCCCATTAACACCAGCCTCTGCCAAATTATGAGCAATAACAAAGCCAGAGGCAGCAGCAAGGCATACACGAATGCCGGTAAAAGAGCCCGGACCACACCCGGCCGCAACCAACCTAACATCTGCAAAAGACTGTCCTGCTTGCTGAAGAGCTTCCTGTACAAGTGAAATCAGTGTTTCAGCATGACCATGGCGCGCTTTGTTTTCTGCATATCCTGTAATATCGCCGCTCTTCCTTACAGCAGCAGATGCCATATCGCCGCTCGCCTCAAGGCTGAGGATAAGAGAGCCGTCAGGTGCCAATATTTTGCCAGATTCAATCATGAAATAGTTAATCTTCTTATGGTAACGAATACAAAAATGACCAGTTTTTACCTTATCATAGAATCTGATGGCTACTTGCAGGCCTAGTCAAAAAAAATTAGAATAGCGCATGGAGCGTTTTGGGGGAAATTTTTCATTTTTTCCAATATCTCCTCGGCTATTTATCAAACATGCTCTCCGCTCTATGGTTTGCGCTTACACGCCTTAAATTTTGCTCCTCTGAATTGTGTTAACCCGTTATCAGGTATTAAGATATGACGAAAATTTATGATAAAATGGGTCTATCCAGTCTGCTAATCGCCGTGGTTTTGCAGCTGTCAGCCGTCTTTTCTTCGCCAGCAATGGCCGAAGAGGAAATGCGCGATAGTGCAACGGTGCTGATGTATCATCGTTTTGGCGAATCGCGCTACCCGTCAACAAATATCAGTGTTGAGCAGTTTGAAGCGCATCTCGCTCATTTAACCGCCGGAAACTACACTGTGCTGAAGCTAGATGATATTATTGCGCGTTTGCGTGCAGGTGAGCTTCTCCCCGACCGCACAGTTGCGATTACAATAGATGACGCATATCAGTCTGTTTATAACGAAGCTTGGCCGCGGCTGACTGAGGCAGGGTTTCCGTTTACTCTGTTCGTTGCAAGCAGCCCTATCGATAGGGAATTATCTGCTTACATGTCATGGGACCAGATACGCGAGTTACAGGCGTCAGGCGTTACAATCGGATCACAAACACATACGCATCCGCATTTGCATAAGCTAACTGATGAGCAGGTCCGCGCAGAAATATCAACGTCAAATAGACGATTTATTGAAGAGCTCGGGCTAAGGCCAGAACTCTTTGCCTATCCATATGGAGAGCATTCTGGATTTGTGATTGATGCTGTTAAGGACGCTGGCTTCATCGCTGCTTTTGGTCAGAATTCAGGTATTATGCATAGTGCTGATGACCAGTTTCAACTTCCACGATTTGCCTTTAATGAAGCCTATGGCACGATTGAAAGGCTTAAGCTAGCCGTTGATGGTCTCCCCTTGAAGGTGAGCGACCTTACCCCTGAAGATATGGTTTTAGAGACTAATCCGCCGCTTTATGGATTTACAGTAAGTGACGAAATGAGCCCTGTGAGCCAATTACGATGCTTTTCAAATAAGCACGGAAAGCTTGATGTTACGATGCTTGGTATGCGCGCTGAAATCAGAGCGCCGGGTCCGCTCTCAGAGCCGCGCGCGCGCATTAATTGCACCATGCCAGCTGTTGATGAGCGCTGGCGCTGGTTTGGGCGCCAATTTCTGACACGCTAGCTCACACCGCCGCTGGGCAGCTTTCGTGATGCTAACTTATGCAACTCATTTTGCTTGATCATCTGTGTCAGGGTCTCAACATATTCAGAACCTGTCTCAGCATATCGATATAAAAACGGGACAAGCTGAAGACCAGAAACATCTATATCGCCTGATAAATGAAGCTCAGAACGCCGCTTACGAAATGCCTCATAGGCATGATGTGTGTTTAGATTCGTCATATATGAGCGCACTGAACTGATAAGATCAGGAAACGCGCGAACAGCCGCACGGCTATTACTTGCTTGCGCGGGCTTAATACCCTTACTGACATCCCATACCCACTGACCGAACAGCGCATTACCTTCGTGGGTGAAGCGTGACTGGCCCCAGCCAGATTCTACAGCAGCCTGCGCCAGAGCAATTTCAACCGGTATTGGCTGAACCCTTATCTGTAGGCTAAGACGACGCTGTTCTCGTGATTGCTGTAGTTTTGAGAGCCCATATTTTCGAGCAAAGACATCCAGAACATCCTCGTTTCCAGACTTAAGGGCCGTCATTATCACCTGTTTGTGGGTCGATATCTCATCATTAACTTTTAGAATTAGTGGCAACATAATCTGAATAAATTGCTGTTTGCGGCGCTGAGCATCCTCTTTATCCAAGGCTGGCATTCGAGAGATAAAAAGACGCGGAACCGACTGCGATTTATCGAAGACATCATAGTCTAATTCAGCCGGAAATGGCGGTAATGTTTGCGGTGAAGACCGCTGAAAAGGTAGCGCTTGCTGAGGTGTATCAAGCTGGTCAATCAAAAAATTAGTGGCCGTTTCCAGCTCTTTATCAAGGGCAGTTTTCTCAGTGCTTGTAAGATTATCAATTGCACGCTTTTGCGTTAGCCATTCAATTTTATCATTCAGGGCAGAAATGTCAGAACGACCAGCAAAATCAGCGTGCAAGGATGTCATTCTGGGCGATGAAACAGACAAAATAGGCAAAAGGTAGCTACATGCACCGGCCAATAACATAGCCAGCACAAGTGTTTTATTGGAAATAGTAGGGCTGTCTGTTTGAGTGTCGACCATTTAGAATAGCTTTCATGACCCATAAGACAAACACAAGAAAAGCATCAAAGGACAAGGTTAAAAAAAGATGTTCATACAGTCATCCCTTATCCCTGTTATACGATGTGACCCCCCTATTCGTAGGGGCGCACCTCTTTAACTTCCGGAATATAATGACGAAGCATGTTTTCGATACCCATTTTCAGGGTTGCTGTTGAGCTTGGGCAGCCCTGACAAGCGCCGCGCATCTGAAGTGTAACAACACCCTCATCAAACGAATGGAAGGTAATATCACCACCATCCATCGCAACAGCCGGACGCACTCTTGTATCAAGCAAATGTTTAATTTGCTGAACGGTCTCAGTCTCTTCGCCAGCCTCTTCACTCTCTTGGCTCGACGCTTCCATAACCGGAAGACCCGATGCGAAATGTTCCATAATGCCAGCAAGGATTGACGGCTTAAGCGAAAACCACTCGCTCGCATCATTCTTGGTAATGGCGATAAAATCACCACTCAAAAAGACAGAGACAACGCCATCAATGGCAAAAATGCGCTTTGCAAGCGGTGATGTCTTTGTTGCCTCTTCTGAGACAAATTCAGCTGTATCGCCCGGCAATACTGCAACGCCTGGAATGAATTTCAGCGTGGCTGGGTTCGGGGTATCTTCGGTCTGGATAAACATGGTGAGATTTCACCTCCAATGTTAAGGGTGCGGCAAAAGCTTTTAAGGTCTTCGCCGTACAAAAATTTCTAGACGTCATCATAGCTTCATGTACATGAAATGGGAAGCCGAACAGCCGAAGGCAAGTATCAAAAGCATAATTACGCAGCATTATACATGCTAATCATCTGTTTATTCAGGCAAAAACCCAACTATTTTTTTCACTTCCGCCAGCACAGGTTCTGCCCGGGCACGCGCCTGTTCAGTCCCTTTTTTCAGAATCCTGTCAATTTCTGCTCTATCATCCAATAATCTATTCATTTTTTCAGAAATAGGGGCTATCTGCGAGACGGCAAGCTCAACAAGGGCTGGCTTGAATATACCAAAACCCTGACCGCCAAATTCAGACAAAATTTCGGCATTTGTTGCACCTGATAATGCAGCATAGATTCCCACCAAATTACGGGCTTCAGGACGGTCATCCAGACCAGCCATCTCAGAGGGTAGCGGTTCGGGGTCTGTTTTAGCTTTCTTTATTTTCTGGGCAATCTCATCTGCAGAATCTGTCAGATTGATGCGGGTATAATCTGAGGGGTCCGACTTACTCATTTTTGAGCTACCATCACGAAGGCTCATCACCCGGGCGGCAACACCTTGAATCTGTGGTTCGGGGAGGGGGAAAATATCAGCCCCATACATCGAATTAAAGGCTGCAGCAATATCGCGTGTCAGCTCAAGATGCTGTTTTTGATCTTCGCCAACAGGAACATGTGTTGCTTTATATGCAAGAATATCTGCTGCCATCAATGTAGGGTAGGAATATAAGCCTACTGTGGCATTTTCACGGTTCTTTCCGGCCTTTTCTTTAAATTGTGTCATCCGGTTAAGCCAGCCAAGCCGTGCCACACAATTGAAAATCCACGCAAGTTCTGCATGCTGAGGAACAGATGACTGATTGAAAAGCACGGCTTGATCTGGGTCAATGCCAGAGGCTATCAGGCAGGCAGTCACTTCTCTAATCGAAGTCCGCAAGGCTTGGGGGTCTTGCGGTACGGTAATCGCATGCAAATCAACGACGCAATAAATACAGTCAAAGTCATTTTGTTGCGCAACCCAATTCCGAATCGCACCAAGGTAATTGCCAAGATGCAGGTTTCCGGTTGGCTGGACACCAGAAAAAATTACATTTTTTCGTTCTGTTTGAGCCGGCGACGTAATATCGGCAGAACTAGACTGTGTCTGAGACATGGGAACCCTTTATGTTTTGCATATGCTTATTCATGTTCTGGCTCTTTATGACCAGCAGGGGCCTGCTTCTCAAGCCTTTTTTGTCCTTTTCATACGCCAAGCCTAACGCAGCTTTGGCGCAATTCTCAAGATAACAGCAGTTCCCCCATAAAGAATGAGACCGCCCACAACCAGCAGGACAAGCTGGAGCCGTGGCCCTAAAATCTCACTAAAGGAGGGTATTTCAGTCAAATACATCCTTATTCCTATCAGCCCAGCTGCCATCACAAGCGACGCCATCAAAGCTTTCACCATAAAGAGGCCAGCTGTGAAATCGAGCTTTTTCTGGCGCCGCAACAAGGCTGCCTGCCAGATAAAAATAATCCAGAAAGATAGGGATGTTGCCAGCGCCAAACCTGCATGTCCAAGACGCTGCATGAGCAAGAGGCTCAGACATAAATTGATCAGAACTGACACCAGAGATATTTTCAAGACAAGTTTTGCCTGTCCTGCAGCATAAAAGGCCGGCTGCAAAATTTTTGTCCCAACAAAAGCCGGTAGACCAACGCCATAGGCAATCAATGCAAGTGACGACAGATAGGCGTCATTTTGCGTAAAGGCTCCTGACAGAAAAAGACCTGACAATACAGGCTCGGCAATCACAATAAGCGCCGCTGTAGCCGGTAAGATAAAGAGGGAGGCTGTTTTAAAACCATTTGATATTTCAGCAGCAACCCCATCTGGCTTTCCGGCGGCTTCAAGCGCTGAAAGGCGCGGCAATAAGGCTGTGCCAAGCGCAATACCAATAATACCCAAAGGCAGTTGAGCAATTCTATCGGCATAATAGAGCCATGAAATAGCGCCAATATTTAGCAAAGAGGCAAGAATTGTATCAACAAGAAGATTAATCTGAAGGGCGCCAGCACCGAGCGCGGCCGGTAAAAATGACGCCCACATACGGCGGGCTTCTGCTGATAGCCGAAAAGAGAAAAGGCCCGGATTAATCCGCCGCTTTCTCATCCGAATCTGCAGCAAACTCATCTGCCCAATACCGGCAAGCAGCACCCCGATTGCCAGAGGCATTACTATCAGAAGCCCTGCTTCACCTGAGAATTCCTGATAGACCGGAATCATAATAGCAGCGCCAATCAGGCATAGATTTAAAATCACCGGCGCGGCAGCACCGCCTGTAAAATCATCATGCGCATTACTGAGCGCTGCCCACAGCGCAACCAGCGATATCATCGGCAGATAAGGAAGTGTGATAGCCCCAAGAGCAATCGCAGTTTCAAGTCTTTCTGGCGTATCTGCAAAGCCGGGCGCCAGCCCAATCATGATAAAGGGTAGAAAATATTCAAGCAGGAGAACAAGAACTGTTAGCCCAAGAAGCAGGGCTGTTTGAACTTCACTTACAAAGACAAGCGCCCTCGCCTCTCCTTTTTCGGCGCGCATCGCAGAATAGACCGGCAAAAAAACATTTGTTAGTGCGCCTTCTGCTGTAAGTCGCCGAAATAGATTAGGCAGTTTAAAGGCCACCAGAAACGCATCTGCTGCTGCCCCTGCCCCCAGAAAATGGGCAAAGACAAGATCACGCACAAAGCCAGCAACCCGGCTAATAGCTGTCCATGACCCTATCTGTTTGACAACAGCATTCAGGCTTTTTTTCGGAGCGATCTCAGACGACATTTTTCACCAGTCCCTATGATGCTGACGCTGATGCTGGCTTAGATTCAGTCCCGCCGTCGAGAATAGCAAGCAGGGCCTGATGGATTTTTTCCTGAACCTGTTCACGCTTGACCTGCAGACCAAAGACATCTTTTACATAGAAAACATCAACAGCCTTTTCACCATATGTTGAGACACTCGCCGAATTAACCTGCAAACCCATTTGTGCAAGATGATAGGTGAGTTGATATAACAGGCCCGGCCTGTCTGTCCCATTCACTTCAATAACAGTATGAGTTCTGCTACGTGCGTTCGTCACCAGAACACGCGGCGATACTTTAAGAGCCCGGACCCGTTTTGTTACCCGTGCTGATTTTTGCTGAAGTGCATCAAAGAGCGACATGTCACCGGCAAGTGATTTTTCGATCAGTTGCGTGATACGATCTTTAATATTTGGGTCGGTAATTGCCTGCCTGTCTTTTGTCTGAACACGGAATTCATCTAAAATTGTCCCGTCATGGCGGGTATTAATGCGGGCGCTGACAATCGAACATTCTGCCATCGCAACAGCCCCAGCAATACGCGAAAACAGGCCAGGATGGTCTGCTGCCATGATTGTTAAAATAGAGGATTTGCTATCCTTATCAGTAATAATATCAATCAGAAGTTCTTTCTTGCTGCTGTTAAATGTCTTGGCAAGAGCTGTATGCTGAACCAGCCGATCTGTTGGAAAATTTGTCCAATAGCTCGGATAAAATAGCGATGCGTGCTCCTCAAACATTTCATCCGACCAGTCGGGCAGGGCACGGCGCGCCTCTTCACGTGCATCAGCAGCAGCCCCAAGTGATACTTCAGACGGAGCAGCACCACCAAGCACCGCTTCTGCCCGCCGATATAAATCGCGCATCAAGGTTGCCTTCCAGCCATTCCATATGTCCGGGCCAACCGCGCGGATATCAGCAACCGTCAATATCAGAAGCAGTTTCAGGCGTTCTGGAGACTGAACTTCACTGGCAAAATCACTGATGGTCTGCGGATCATGCAAATCATAGCGAAAAGCTGTTTTTGACATCAAAAGATGAGACTGGATAAGCCAGATAACAGTTTCAGTTTCGTTCTCACTTAAGCCAAGCTGCGGGCACAAACTGCGGGCAACTTCAGCGCCTAGAAGGGAATGGTCACCACCGCGCCCTTTAGCAATATCATGCAATAGCACCGTCACATAAAGGGCACGGCGCGACAGCACTTCGTGAATAAGCTGTGATGCCATCGGCGCTTCGGTGCGCACAGTTCCCTGTTCAATTTCGTTTAACGTCCCAAGCGCACGTATCGTGTGCTCATCCACAGTATAGCTGTGATACATATCAAACTGCATCATACCGACAATCCGGCCAAAATCAGGCAGAAATTTGCCAAGCCAGCCTGCTTCATTCATCAATCTCAAGACTCGCTCTGCGCTATGCTTTGAAGTGATAATACCCAAGAAAAGCTGTTTAGTTTCGTCAGATTGCAAGTCTTCTGTTGCAGCAGCACGCACAGCACGAGTAAGCCGGCGGAAGCTATCTGGATGAATATCGAGTTGATGCTGCTGGGCAAATGAAAAAAGCTGAATCATCCGCAGCTTATCATCACCAAATCTCATATGTGCTGGTAGTTGAAGGCGTTTATTTTCTATCGTAAAGGGCGACACTTCAAGCATCACATTCATACCAACTGATATGATTTTGCTCAGATTAAGCCGCGGATTGATAAGCCTAGTATGGGAAAAATCTGTTTCAAGAGCGGCACAGAAAATACGGGTCAGATTTCCTACATGCCGTGCTGCCAGATAATAGCGTTTCATGAACCGCTCAACGCCTTTCATACCAGACCGGCCAGCAAATCCCATAAGCGGCGCAATTTCACGCTGAGCATCAAACGTTAGCCGGTCATCTTCACGTTCATGATATAAGTGAAGAAAGCACCGAACTGTCCATAAAAACCGCTGGGCACTGGCAAAGGAGCGTACTTCTGATACCCGCAAAATACCGGTATCCATTACATCAAGAACATGGGTGAAACGATAGGCATGTTTTGCAACCCAGAACAGTGTATGCAAGTCGCGCAATCCACCTTTGCCATCTTTTACGTTTGGCTCCACAGCATACCGCGTGCCCCCGGTTCTGTTTACCCGCCTTTCGCGTTCATCAAGCTTGGCTTCAATGAAGGTGGAGACAGATTGCTGTGATAACCATTTCGACCAACTGGACTGCATCTTAGATGCCAACGCCTCATCACCAGCAATATAGCGAATTTCAAGCAGCGCTGTTCGGATTGTTATATCTTCTGATGCTGCTTTAATGTTCTCGTCAACCGTGCGGGTTGCATGCCCAATGGCAAGTGACATGTCCCATAATATATAGAGGATAAATTCGATAAACTTGGTTTGTTTGGCTGTTTCCTTTTGGCTAAGAATAAAGAGTAAATCAATATCACTTGATGGCGATAACTCACCGCGACCATAGCCACCTGTTGCCATGATACTAACAGGCGGACAGTCGGCAAATAAATGGCGCCGCGCTACATCTGCAATGCCTGAAATGAGTAAATCCATCATAACCGCATGTTTGCCAACATATTCAGCGCCATCATGGTTTTCAGTGAGCAGATTACGAAGCTGTGCCTTGCCTTCGCTATGCGCTTGTTTGCATAACGCTAACAAGCCTTGCTGAAACAATTTATCATCAGGAGACGTCTTGCGAAGTGCGTCACTATTCGCACGGAAAGCAACATTATCAAAAACCGGAGCCTGCTTTGCTGCGGCCTCATAAGGCGCTAGCCATGTCTTCCATAATGGTAATTTTATAGTCTCTGAGGCTGCGATAGCAGGGGCCTCATGAGAAGTGGTCGACGACATTGGCACTATGTTTCCTCGTATCACGCTGTATCATCTTGGGTTCTGGAAGTGATTATGACCGATTTATTATGATTTCGCATCAAGAGCTTTCAATTGATAGATTAGCGCAAGCGCATCGCGCGGGCTCAGACTGTCAGGGTCAATATCATGCACCATTTTCTCAAGTTCGGTTGGTCCATTATCAGCTAATGATGCCTCTGGTTTTGGCGGCGCAAAAAGAGGCAATAGCCCGTCATCTTGCTCAGCCGTCAGTGCACCTGTTTCCATTTCCGAGACCAGATGGGCAGCACGTTTAATAACGGTATGAGGTAATCCAGCCAGTTTTGCGACATGGACACCATAGGATTTATCAGCAGCGCCTTCGCCGACTTCATGAAGAAACACAATATCACCCTGCCATTCTTTGACCTGCATCGCATGACAGCGAAGGCCCGATAGCTGACCTGTCAGGGACGTCAGCTCATGATAATGAGTAGCAAATAAGGCACGGCAGCCAATATTATTATGCAAATATTCAAGACATGCCCAGGCAATCGAAAGCCCATCCCAGGTTGCTGTCCCCCGGCCAATTTCATCCAAAATTACAAGCGACCTGCTTGTTGACTGATTAAGGATAGTTGCTGTCTCAACCATCTCAACCATGAAGGTTGAGCGTCCTCGTGCAAGATCATCAGACGCGCCAACACGGCTAAATAGCCTATCAATAATGCCGATTTCAGCATTATCGGCCGGCACAAATAATCCAGCTTGAGCCATAATTGCAATATGGGCGTTCTGCCTTAGAAACGTTGATTTACCTGCCATATTTGGGCCTGTAAGCAACCACAGATGCGACCCCTTTTCTAGCCTGCAATCATTGGCAATAAACGGAGTGCTGTCAGCTAAGGCGCGCTCTACTACAGGGTGACGGCCACCTATAATCGTAAAACGGGTATCGTCTGTCATAATCGGCCGGCAGTAATAGCGCGAACTTGCTAATTGTGCAGAGGCTGTTGCAACATCAAGGGCGGCAAGCGCTGCAGCTGTTTGTTCAAGCGCAGGCGAGCGTGCCAGCACTTGTTTCACAAGCGTTTCGAATAGGGCGAGCTCAACAGCAAGCGCGCGGTCAGATGCCGATGCCATCTGTTTTTCCATATCAGCCAGTTCGGTGGTTGTAAATCGCACCGCCTGCGCTGTGGTCTGGCGATGGATAAACTGGTTATCCGACATTAATTTATCACCATGAAGACTCCGCACTTCGATATGGTAGCCCAGCACATTATTATGTTTGATTTTCAAAGATGAAATATCTGTCTGGGCCGCATAATCTGCCTGTAATCCGGCTATGAGGCGCCTGCTTTCGTCGCGAAGCTGGCGGATTTGATCAAGCGAGCTATCATAACCAGCCCTGATAAAATTCCCATCCCGCGCCAATAGCGGCATGTCATCTGCCAGAGCTGGCATCAAGCTATCAGCGAGGTCAGCCGCGCATTGCGTATCTTCTATCAGCATCATGATATCAGGCGCATGCTCATCAATGCCTTGCGCCTCACTCACCTGAGCTGACAGGCGCACAGAAATATCCCTACCCAGACTTACAGCGCGCGCAATAGCTGATAAATCGCGAGGGCCGCCTCTGGCAGAGGCAAGACGCGATAGGCTTCGTTCAATATCTGGCAGACCATTTAGCGCTGAAATAATGTCACTGCCAGTAGTCTGGCTCCGCAGAAACCAGCTCACCAAATCAAGCCGGCCCTCAATTAACGCCCTGTCTGTTAGGGGGGCTGAAAGGCGGGTAGCAAGAAGGCGCGCGCCTGCTGCTGTTTTTGTCTTATCAATTGCGTGCAGCAGACTGCCAGAACGCGACTCAGTCAATGTCTGGGTCAATTCTAGAGAGCGGCGGGTTGCGGCATCGATTTCCATGAAGGCGTTTTGGGACAAAACAGAAAGACGAGACAAGCGCGGCATGCTCTCAATCTGCGTCTGGCGAAGATATGTTAGCAGGCCGCCTGCAGCCGACAACATCGCACGGCTAAATGCCCCAAGGCTATCAAGTGTTGAGACCTCATATAAAGAAAGCAACATAGCTTCACTGCGGCGGCTATCAAAATCCTGGGCAGGACGAATAGCTGGATTGAACGGCGCAGCCACCATTTCAAGCGATGCACGCATTTCTTCAGGATATAAGAATTCAGCAACCCCAAGCCGGCTCAGCAAGGCTTCGATATCTGCTTCATCACATGCCTGCACATTAAAGGACCCGGTGGACATATCCGCCCACGCAATAGCAAACTCGCCAGCAGACCGGCCAAGAGCCGCAAGATAATTATGCTGATGCGAGACAAGAAGTCCGTCTTCTTGAAGGGTGCCAGGTGTAATAACCCGCACAACACCGCGTGGAAGCGGCCCTTTACCGCCGCGCGCTTTGAACGTTTCAGGTGTCTCTGTCTGCTCGCAGATTGCAACTTTATAGCCCTGCTGAATCAACCGCGCCAAATACCCATCCATGGCATGAACTGGCACGCCGCACATCGGCACAGGATCGCCATTTAATGTGCCGCGATGGGTAAGTGTAATGCCAAGTGCCTGCGCTGCGGTTTCCGCATCTTGAAAAAACATTTCATAAAAGTCTCCCATCCGGTAGAACAGTAAGACATCTCTGTATATATCTTTTACGGCCAGATACTGCACCATCATAGGTGTTGGCTTTGATGTTTCTTTTTTTGCGGTGGGCATGTTCATCAGTTTTCTTAGTTGCTGTGTGTGATGTGCCTAGAGTAAAAGTGAGATATGTTGATAAATCTTAAACAACTGTGAGTATAGATAGGTTTTATGAAAAAATCACTGAAACAGGACGCTCTTGATTTTCACTCTTCCGGTCGTCCCGGAAAGCTGGAAATTACGCCAACAAAACCGCTCACAACGCAGCGTGATTTATCTCTTGCTTACTCTCCTGGTGTTGCAGAACCATGCCTTGCCATTGAAGCAGACCCGTCAAAGGCCTATGATTATACAGCCAAGGGAAACCTTGTTGCTGTTATCTCAAACGGAACAGCTGTTCTTGGGCTGGGAAATATCGGGGCAGCTGCCTCAAAGCCCGTTATGGAGGGCAAAGCAGTCCTTTTCAAGAAGTTTGCTGACATTGACGGCGTTGATTTGGAGCTGGACACCCAAGATGTAGACCGCTTTGTTGATGCCGTTAGCCTGCTTGGTCCGTCTTTTGGTGGCATTAACCTAGAAGATATTAAATCTCCTGAATGTTTCATTATTGAGCAACGATTGCGCGAGATGATGGATATTCCTGTTTTTCATGATGACCAGCATGGCACAGCGATTATTGCTGCTGCCGGAATCATTAATGCGCTCCATATTACAGGGCGGACCATGGCTGACATAAAAGTCGTCTGTAATGGCGCTGGTGCTGCGTCAATTGCCTGTGTTGAGCTTATCAAGGCGATGGGTGTGCCACATGAAAATGTTATCCTTTGCGACCGCGAGGGTGTGATCTACCAAGGTCGTGAAAAAGGCATGAACCAGTGGAAATCAGCGCATGCGGTGCCAACCGAAGCACGCAGTCTTGCAGATGCTATTGACGGCGCAGATATTTTCCTTGGTCTTTCAGTTGCCGGCGCGCTAACACCTGAGATGCTCAAAAAAATGGCAGACCAGCCAATCGTATTTGCCATGGCAAATCCAGATCCAGAAATTATGCCAGATATTGCCAAAAAAGCCCGTAAAGATGCTATTATTGCAACCGGCCGGTCTGATTTCCCGAATCAGGTCAATAACGTTCTTGGCTTTCCCTATATCTTCAGAGGCGCGCTTGATGTGAGAGCCTCTGCCATTAATGAAGAAATGAAGATTGCGGCGGCGAATGCCATTGCAATGCTTGCCCGCGAAGATGTGCCGGATGAAGTCAATAATGCTTATTCAGGTGCTAGCCTGAAATATGGTGTTGATTACATTATCCCAGCGCCGTTTGACCCGCGGCTTATTTCAGCCGTATCCTCAGCCGTAGCAGAAGCAGCAATGGCGACCGGTGTTGCGCGTAGACCAATTGCCGATTTGGATGCCTATCGCCGGGACTTATCTGCTCGCCTCGATCCAACAGCATCCTTCCTTCAAGATGTTTATGAGAGAATTTCTCCTGCCAAAAAACGCATCGTATTTGCAGAAGGCGAAGAAGAAGTTGCTATCAGAGCAGCTGTTGCCTTCCGCAATGGCGGCTATGGCCATCCTATCCTACTGGGTCGTGAACACCGTATCCGTGAAGCAATGGAACGGATGGGTCTTGATGGTATCGATGATTTAGAATTCACCAATGCCAAGATTTCAGACCATAATACCGGCTATATCAGCTTCCTTTACAAGAAGCTTCAGCGGCGCGGCGTTCTGGAACGTGATTGTCAGCGGATGGTCAATCTGGACAGAAATGTCTTTGCTGCTTGTATGGTTGCAAATGGCCATGCTGATGGTCTTGTAACAGGGCTTACACGCTCCTTCCGGTCAACGTTTGAACATGTAACACGCGTGATCGATTCATCTGGCGGTAAAGAATTTACAGCAACATCAATGCTTATCTCTAAAGGCAGGACTGTTTTTGTTGGCGATACCTCTATCCATGAACGCCCTACCGGTGAGCAGATGGCAGATATTGCAGAAGCCATTGCTGAGCGGGCCAGCTCAATGGGTCACACACCGCGTGTTGCCTTTCTGTCCTTTACCACATTTGGCAGCCCGGAAAGTGATATCGTTCAGACATCACGCGATGCTGTCGCGGTTCTAGATCGCCGCAAGGTAACGTTCGAATATGAAGGTGAAATGACTGCTGATATTGCGCTTGATTTTGATCTTATGCAGTCACGCTACCCCTTCTCACGTTTGTCAGGGCCAGCCAATATTCTGGTTATGCCAGGTCTGCATTCTGCTAATATCTCATTCAAACTCATGCAGCAATTGGGGGGCGGGTCTGTTATTGGACCAATGATTTTGAATGCTGAACATCCGTTCCAGATTATTCAGATGAGTGCGACTGTGAATGACCTTGTAAATGCAGCAGCCCTTGCAGCTTATGAGTCTCTTTAACAGAGTCTCTTTAGCGAAAACCCCTTAAAGGGTATTTGGCATATGCTGATCTAGGAAGAGACGATACATGACTGAACAGGCGGGGCGTGAGAAGATAGCAGGCGGCCGTAATAGGAACAGGCTTCTTATTTCACTACCCCACCTGATTCGGATGAGTTCTGGCTTTTTATTCAGCGCCATTATTCTGCTTTTTGCCGAACGCATTACAATGCTTGATGTTGCGATCATCATGTCTGTTGGCATTGTGCTGAGTTATTTTCTCATCCGCGGGGATGCCGTCATCATTGACCAGTTGGTCAGCTATTTCCGGCAAAAAGAGTTAAGTGAAGAGCCTGCCGCAAGCGTGCCCACGATGCACCTCAACGAAAAATATTTAACGAATGCCACAGATGGGCTTACCGAACTCAGATGGCTTGTTTCGAGTGCTGAGCAAAAAAGTGCGCTGGCGCATAAAAACCTGATCTCTGATAATATTTATCGTACTGAAATTCTGCGACACCTGCCCTTTCCGCTCATGCTTGTTGATGGTCGTGGCTATGTTGAAGAATATAACGAACAAGCAGGCCTGCTGTTCGGCCCTATCACAATAGCAAAGCCTGTCGACTTTGCTATTCGAAGTAATGACGTGTTGCAAAAAATCCAACAGGTCAGTGATGGCACCATCCCTGCGGGTGAAACACAAATGACGTTACGCGGCACATTTGTGCAGCATTTTACCGTTTTAATATCGCAATTTATAACTGATGATGTACCCCGCATAGCCGTTATCTTTATTGACCGATCTGCTGCTATCGAAGCTGAAAAAATGCGCGCTGATTTTGTTGCGAATGTGAGCCATGAGTTGCGAACCCCGCTCACCTCAATTCTCGGCTTTGTGGAAACATTACAAGGCGTAGCAGGTCAAGATGAGGCAATCCGTGCAAAGTTTCTGGCTATCCTACAGCAGCAGTCCGAACGGATGGTCCGGCTTGTTGCTGATCAGCTATCACTGTCCCGCATTGAACAGACTGAAAATGTCCAACCCGAAGCCATTATAAACCTAACCGAGATGGCAGAACGCGTGCTAACGAGCCTTGAAAAACAGGCCGGGGCCGCGAATATCACACTCAGCATTACCGCGCCACCCTTGCCAGTTTTGGTGCGCGGCGAAGCTGATGAACTTATCCAGATGATTCAAAATCTAACCGAAAATGCCATCCGATATGGTCACCAAGGCGGGTTTGTTAAGGTAATAATTAATAATAAGACGAGCCATCCTAGCATCACTCATAAAGACGGCTGTTTTTCGGTCGCTGTCAGTGATGATGGAGATGGCATTGCTGAAGAACATCTGCCGCGTTTAACAGAACGTTTCTACCGGGTTGATGCGGGCCGTTCACGCGAAATTGGCGGCACCGGGCTTGGGCTTGCCATTGTAAAACATATCGTAAACCGGCATCGCGGTGTGATGGATATCACATCACATATTGGCACCGGAACAACCTTCACGATTTACCTGCCAATGATAAAGCAGGCTGATACCTCTCAATAATGAAAGCAGACCTTAAAAAAATGGTGAAATATTACAGTAACAAATCCGTCGTAAATTTGTCATAATTAATGATTATATTGTACCCTTACGCTATCGCGGTGCTGCGATGGAATGCGTCTATCCAGCGAGGTGAGTATGGTAGATTATCAATCACCAAAAAATGACATGAATGGCAATAAGACTAGGTCAGCAATACCCTCCTCAAAAACAATCCTCATCATTGAGGATGAGGCTGATATCAAGATACTGCTTGACTATAACCTGCAAGCAGCAGGCTTTGGCGTCATTCAAGCATCTGATGGTGAAGAGGGCTTGTTACTTGCTATTGAGCATCAGCCTGACCTCATTCTTCTAGACTGGATGCTACCGCTTTTGTCGGGTATCGAGCTGCTTCGACAGCTGCGAAATCGCACTGAAACCCGTAATATTCCGGTTATTATGCTGACTGCCAAAGGCGAAGAGGCCGACAGATTACGTGGCTTGAATGGCGGCGCTGATGATTATGTCACAAAGCCTTTTAGTCCAGCAGAGTTACTAGCACGGGTGCATGCGCTACTGCGCAGAACCTCTGGCGGTCATAATAATCTGTTAAGCTGTTCCGGCCTGGAGCTCGATCTTGAGCGCAAGCGTGTGATGCGTGATGGACAGCTGATACATCTTGGGCCAACAGAATTTCGACTTCTGGAACATTTTCTGCGCAACCAGAGGCGCGTTTATTCCCGCAGTCAATTACTAGATACAGTCTGGGGCGGAGATGTCTTTGTTGAATTACGAACCGTTGACGTTCATATCCGCAGACTTCGAAAAGCCATTAATATTGATAATAAGACAGACCTTATCCGGACTGTTCGCTCAATGGGTTATTCTCTTGAACCGTCTGCTGAGTAAAGCGCCCTCTCCCATCTGCTTTTGTTGTTCTGCCTTTTTTCTTGCCCTTTTATGAGAAGCCTTTAAAAACTGTGGGAATATCCATTTTTCATATGATTTATCATATTGTTAAGAGAGGCGTTGATTGTGGTATTTCCTGACGGACATAAGGTTTCAGTGAAACTGGCCACACAAGTTTTTCTGCTATGCGCAGGGGTTATGCTAGCTGCCTGTACACCGCAAATACCTCCTATTATTCAGGACAATAAGGTGTTTTTTCCACTCGAAAAAGCACCTGAGGAACCTAACAATGATAGTGAGGGAGATGAAACAAGCCTTCTCGCAACAGAGACTGTAGACCCTGAAGCTGATGAAACATCAGTGACAATTATTGTCCGGCCTAAGCATTCTGAGGATATGATACTAGAAACATTACCTGTTGAAGATATATCTGAAGCCGAGCCAAAAGAGACGGTTATTTCGTCTTTTAAACAGTATCTTCACCCTGATGCCTTTACGGGTCGTCGGGCGCTAGAAGTTCAGATGAAAATAGGTCCGGCTGACTTTATTCGCCATGAGGGTGCGGTGGTTACGTGGCAATATAGAATGCCGTCTTGTGTTATCGATCTTTTTATCCTGTTTGAGACGACTGAGATTGGCTCTATGCATAGCTTGCCGAGCGATAAGCTTATCAATTCTCACTTCATCAGATCGCGTATTCATAACCTAGCCGTCAGCGAGACCAAGTGCCTCGAAGAATTTTCCCAGCGCCTCTCATAGCGCGGGGCCATCATCTTCAAGAATAATAGCGAGGCGGTCTTCTGGGTCTAGATTGTCTTCTGGGCATACAGACAATAATCAGCAATAGAACAGATGCTGCAGTCCGGCTTGCGCGCTTTGCACACATAACGGCCATGAAGAATAAGCCAGTGATGCGCTCCCAATTTAAACCTGTCCGGTACCCGGCGATTTAATTCTTTTTCAACAGCATCGGGATCTTTGCCAGGTGCCATACCTGTTCGGTTGCCAACCCTGAAAATATGGGTGTCAACTGCAATGGTTGGGTGACCAAAAGCTTCGTTCAACACAACATTAGCTGTTTTCCGGCCAACACCAGGCAAGGCTTCTAAGGCGCGCCCATCTTCAGGAACAGTGCTATTATGATGGTCGATTAATAACTGCGACAGAGCAAAGACGTTTTTTGCTTTGGTATTAAATAACCCAATTGTTTTTACATAATCCCTGATACGCTCTTCGCCAAGCGCCACCATCTTTTCAGGTGTATCAGCTACAGCAAAAAGAGGTCCTGTTGCTTTATTTACGCCAACATCTGTTGCTTGTGCCGATAACACAACAGCCACCAGAAGCGTGAACGGATTTTTAAAGTGAAGTTCGGTGCGCGGATCAGGTTGCCGTGCTGCCAAAATATCAAACACCGTTTCCATGTCGGACAGGCGCATTTTACGTGGCATTTGATTTTCCCTTTCTCTGCACTATGTGCCTTTATGATAAAGCGGTGAATAAGGACTGTCAGGATGACATCACAACTTCGGTGGCAATATGAGACATCCAATACTGGAGATCATATTATCACGATTAAGCTATGGCCATACAGGTCTCTTAGTCTACAAGGCTTCAAAATTGTTATGACAGCCCTCAGCCTTGCAATCTTTAGCCTTGGGTTAGGCTTCTACCTGCTTGGTGCCTGGCCTGTTATTGGATTTCTTGGTGCTGAAATCGGGCTGGTCTGGTTTGCTTTCCGGTTTAATTATCGGGCGGGGCAATTAATTGAGGAAATTACGATAAGTCCTATATCGGTTATCATCACGCGAACCGATTGGCGGGGCCGGCACACCAAACAGATACTTGATAGTGCTTGGATTAAGGCTGAACTTGTGCCGAAAAAAGCGCGCCGCCGTAAATTATTTCTACGGCATCATTCAGAATTACTGGAAATAGGCGCATTTCTGCCGCCAGCCGAAAAACCATCCCTTGCATCAGCATTAAATAATGCTCTTGCGCAGGCAAAGCTTACCCCTCCAATACATCATCCATCGTAAACAGGCCTGGTGCTGACTGTGCAGCAGCAAACCGGGCGGCCCGAAGAGCGCCACGCCCAAAAACGGTACGGCTATTGGCTTTATGGGTAAGAGACAGGCTTTCCTGCTCACCATAAAACACCACAGAATGCTCGCCCGCAACATCACCGCCGCGCAAGACAGCAAACCCAATATCACCCTCTTTTCGGATGCCTGTAATGCCATCACGGCCACTATCGCGTACGTCATCCAGTACAACGCCGCGACCATCTGCTGCCGCATGCCCAAGAGCAAGGGCTGTTCCGGACGGCGCATCAATTTTCTGGTTATGATGGGCTTCAACAATCTCAATATCCCAGCCATCTGTTAGCTGACGGGCCACCTGCCGAACAAGGTGCGATAGGAGCGTCACACCAACAGATGTATTGGCGCAATAAATAATAGGGATATGCTGTGCTGCTTTTGCAAGCTCTGCTTCCTGCTCGTTTGATAAGCCGGTTGTGCCAATAACCATTGCTGTTTTGCTAACGACAGCAATATCAAGCAGCGTCATTGTTGCTTCAGGCCGCGTAAAATCAACAATCACGCCGCCCGGACCAATGCCGAGTGACGCTTCATCATCACTGATTGCAATATCACCCACCGCCATGCCAACCATGGGACTGCCTGTTCGCTCAGCCGCAGCAACGAGCTGCATATCATCACTATGTGCAATAAGAGAGCTAATCATTTGGCCCATTCGCCCGCCAGCACCCGGCAAGGCAATCTTTACGATTTGTTCGGACATGCGTCTTCCTCTTGGCATATTTTATATATCCATACCCCCATCACAGACAGAAGAGGGGTTATGACCAGATCCGCTTTACTCGGTTCAAAAAGCTTGTTGTCTGGGGGCTAGCATCACCAGCTTTATCGAAAGCTACAAGCATTTCTTTTTGCTGTTTTGTCAGATTGGTTGGTGTTTCCACCTGAATTTCAACAATCTGATCCCCGTGACCACTGCCACGCAAGGCCGGCATACCCTTGCCGCGCATTCTAAATTTACGGCCTGTCTGGGTACCAGCTTCCACCTGCAAGCGGGCCATTTTGCCTGCTAGCGTTGGCACATCAATAGACCCGCCCATGGCGGCTGTTACCATTGGTACAGGTACCTTGATGAAAATTTGATTCGCTTCTCTATCAAAAATCGGATGGGCATCAACCCCAATAAAGATATAGAGATCGCCTGATGGCGCGCCACGCAGGCCGGCTTCACCTTTACCGGACAGTCTGATGCGCGTGCCTGTATCAACACCGGCAGGAACATTGACGGCAAGCGTTTCAGTAGCTTCAGTCCGGCCTTGACCGCGGCAGGGGCGGCACGGATCGCTGATGGTTTCACCAGCACCATTACAGGTTGGACAGCCCCTCTCGACGGTAAAGAATCCTTGCTGAGCTCTTACTTTGCCAGCGCCGCCACATGTATTACAGGTAGTTGGGCGGCTCCCTGATGCCGCACCGCTTCCGTTACATTGCTCACACCGGGAGGAAATATTTGCTGTGATATCTTTGGATGCCCCTAAAAAAGCTTCTTCAAGCGTGATATCAAGGTCATAGCGCAGATCCGATCCTTGGCGCGCCTGAGCATTGGATCTGCCGCCTGAAAATTCACTGAACATCTGCTCAAAGATATCGGAGAAGCCGCCACCGCCGAAACCACCGCCGCCGCCGCCGCCAAATCCAGATGACTGCTCAAACGCTGCGTGACCCATCTGGTCATAGGCAGCACGTTTTTGTCCATCTTTCAGTATTTCATAGGCTTCGCTCGCCTCACGAAACCGTTCAGCAGCAACCTCATCATCAGGCTTTTTATCGGGATGATTTTCCATCGCCAGCTTGCGATAAGCCGCTTTGATAGCTTTGTCATCTGCATCACGCGAAAGACCTAGAATTTCGTAATAATCACGTTTTGACATCTACTCTCACAGCTCCTCGCGCATCGTTATCAAGATGCGACAAAAGGCTGGAAACGGTTTGACCAGCCTTTTATCTTTATCATTTTTATCGGCTACAGGTATGGCAAGGAACATGCTCCCACCATAACTCCTGCTATACCTTATGCCTTTTTCGAATCCTGTTCGTCGTCAACCTCTTCGAAATCAGCATCAACAACATCAGCATCGTCAGCCTGCTCAGCGCCAGCACCTTCTGCGCCGCCTTCTGCCTGTTCTGCCTGATAAGCAGCTTCGCCCATTTTCATCAACACAGATGACAAGGCTTCTGATTTGGCTTTGATGTCTTCATCATCATCACCTTCCAGCGCTGTATTAAGCTCTACGATACCTGCTTCAACCTCAGCCTTTACTGCTGGCTCTGCCTTATCTCCCAAATCATCAATAGATTTTTGGGCACCATGAGCTAGTGCTTCAGCCTGATTCCGAGTTTCAACTTTTTCGCGGCGGGCTTTATCTTCTTCAGCATATGATTCTGCATCCTGAACCATCTGTTCAATCTCATTATCATCGAGACCACCAGATGCTTTAATGCTAATCGCCTGTTCTTTGCCGGTTGCTTTATCCTTGGCGCTGACTTTTACAATCCCGTTTGCATCAATATCGAAGGTGACTTCGATTTGCGGTACACCGCGCGGTGCAGATGGCAAGCCTTCCAAATTAAACTGGCCAAGCTGCTTGTTATCAGCTGCCATTTCCCGCTCACCTTGAAAGACAGAAATCGTCACAGCAGATTGATTATCATCAGCTGTTGAGAAGACCTGACTTTTCTTTGTCGGGATAGTTGTGTTGCGATCAATCAGCCTTGTAAAGACACCGCCAAGCGTTTCAATACCAAGTGATAATGGCGTAACATCAAGCAAAAGAACATCTTTGACTTCGCCCGTTAAAACACCTGCCTGAATAGCAGCACCACTTGCTACAACTTCATCAGGGTTAACACCGCGATGCGGTTCCCGGCCAAAAAACTCTTTTACTGTATCGATGATTTTTGGCATCCGCGTCATACCACCGACTAGGATAACCTCATCAATTTCGCCTGCAGATACACCAGCATCTTTCAACGCTTTACGGCATGGCTCCAGAGACCGTTTGATTAATGTTTCAACAAGCTGCTCTAGCTTTGTTCTGGTCATCTTTACATTAAGGTGTTTTGGGCCAGAAGCATCGGCTGTAATAAACGGCAGATTTACTTCTGTCTGTGTCGTACTAGACAGCTCGATTTTTGCTTTTTCTGCCGCTTCTTTCAAACGCTGTAGCGCCATCTTGTCGCCGCGCAAATCAATGCCCTGATCAGATTTAAATTCATCTGCCAGAAAATCGATAATTGCCTGATCGAAATCTTCACCGCCAAGAAAGGTATCGCCGTTTGTTGATTTTACTTCAAAAACACCATCGCCAACTTCAAGTACAGAAACATCAAACGTACCGCCACCAAGGTCAAATACCGCGATGACACCAGCTTCATTTTTATCCAGCCCATATGCAAGTGCTGCTGCTGTTGGCTCGTTGATAATCCGCAACACTTCAAGGCCGGCAATCTTGCCTGCATCTTTTGTTGCCTGACGCTGCGCATCATTAAAATAAGCCGGGACAGTAATAACAGCCTTATCGACCTCTTCGCCAAGAAATGCTTCAGCATCTTCTTTTAGCTTGCGCAGAATAAAGCTCGACATCTGGCTTGGCGAATATTCTTCATCGCCAACACCAATCCATGCATCACCGTTCTTCGCAGGCTTAATCTCATACGGTACAAGTTGAGCAAAGCTCTTGGTTGGCGCGTCATCTGCACGTCTACCAATCAGGCGCTTTACAGCGAAAATAGTTTTTTCAGGGTTTGTTACAGCCTGACGTTTTGCAGGCTGGCCAACCAGCCGCTCACCATCATCAGCAAAGCCGATCATGGAAGGGGTTGTGCGCGCACCTTCTGCATTTTCAATAATTTTTGTGTCTTTGCCGTCCATGACCGCCACACAAGAATTTGTGGTGCCAAGATCGATACCAATAACTCTACCCATCTGTCTCTGTCCTTCTTTCGTGTTAAGACAATACCGGAACACCGGCCTGTCAGCACCTGCTGCATTTTGCTGGCAAGGCTCATATAAGGTTTGTCATGCCGACCTGCAAGAGGGGCGGACATGAAGAAAAATTCAGCCTATCTAGCTTTCCGTTTCAGGCGCTTCAGTCGTTTGCGGCGGGCTAGCAGGTTTGGACACACCAACCATTGCCGGACGAAGCAATCTGTCATGAAGCTGATAGCCAGACTGCACGACCTGCATCACAATGCCAGGCTCTACATCATCAGATGGCACCTCAAACATTGCCTGATGAAGGTTATAATCAAATTTTTCACCGTCAGGCGAAATTTTGGAAATATTATGCCGCTCTAAAACAGACGCAATTTCGCGGCCAGTCATTTCGACCCCGATGAGGATATTCTTCACTGTTTCATCTAGCTCATCCTTATTTTCAGGAATGAGGTCAATTGCTTTATCTAGATTATCAACGGAAGCCATTAAATCACGGGCAAACCCCATAGCGCCATATTTCTTGGCTGCCGTTAATTCGCGCTCTGTGCGACGACGCAGATTTTCGTTATCTGCGAGGGTCCGAAGCAGCTGGTCGCGTAATTCATCGCGTTCAGCAGCAAGGTTGGCTATATCATCATCCCCACCTGCATCATAAGCCGGCAAACTGTTATCCTCGCCATCTACAGGCGCTGTTGTAAGTTCGGGACTATTTTCAGCCTGTGTCTCTGATTCTACAATATTTTCGGCTGGAATATCTTCTGCTGGCTGATTCGTGTCGTTTTCTTGTGTCATTCAACGTCCTGACAAACTAATGGGAAAAAATATTTTTGGGCCTGAGCCGGCTCTCAGGACGTTAAGTGGGGTGCCACTTCGCCTATGCCAAGAGTTTGAAAGGTTTTTTTCAGACTTTTTTGCTATTTTCTCTGTTTTATCATTCTCTTCTTTCTGTAAAAAATAAAAACAGGCTATAAGAAGGGCTCAGTCCTTGGTGCCGCAGATGGTTTGTGCGAAAAAACTGGCAGATACAATATATCTGCAAAACTGAAATAGATAGTGATGACGTCAGAAACAGATAAAAATGCTAACATAGCTCAGGATGACGCGCTTTTTGGCAAGATAGAAACGCTCTATCGTGAAGCTGATGTTCTGGAAGGTCATGAGCCGGGCCGTCAAAATCTGGGGCATGATAATCAGTCAGGGCCTCTAGAAGTCTCGGTGAGAGTTAAAAGCCAAGATGCTACCCGGCTGCCGATTATCGGAAGCCTGCCTGTAACAGCTATCAGCAACCATAATGTACCTAAGCATCGCGGTGATGGATCCATTCCGCTCTCTTCAATCAGTAAAAATGACCTGATGACGAGTATCGTATTAACAGGAATGGTATCACGGCCGGGGGCAGAAAAAGAACCGGCAGACCCCCTTCCTGCATCCGGTACGCCGCTAGATGAGCCCGTCGATAAAAACATCCCGGCGCCATCAGATGACCCCTTTATTGCTATCAGAAATGCTGTTGAGACAGCAGGTCAAACTGACGAGCAGAAGCCAGATACTCGCCCAACTATGAGCGAAGCATCGCAGATATCATCCCAGACAAAAGAACTCGCATCAGCACTGGCTATCATCATAAAAGAACAGATAGATAATGCCATTGATAAACGTCTAGCATCGCCTGACAGAGCTGATAGCGTTAAGCCAAAACCAGCTGAGGATAACAGCAGCGTTGATAAAACTATAACAGCATCAAAACGCGCAGCCGCTAAAACAGCTCTGAAAAAAGCCGCAAAGCTGGCACAGAATAACACGACTGCGTCAGTAAAGCACAAGACAAAGACTGCCCCTGCAAAAGCTAGTGCCAAGAAAACTGAGGCGAAGGCAAAGCCTGCCCGCAAAAAATCTTCGAAGGTAACGGGTGCTAAAGATGATTAAACTAGCCTGTCCACACTGCCGCATGGTTGGGATGGTACCAGAGCTCCTTTCTGAGACGGGGGGCTGGCCGATCGCCTGTCATCATTGTCACCAGCATTATTTTGCGCCTGTTTTATCTGGCCCTCTGCCAATGGCGCGGCTGATAGAGTTAGGCTGTTTGAAATGCAGCTTTGTCTCTCAACTCGACATCAAGGCATTAGATGAGCTGCAGAGCCAGAATTTCGCATTATACTGTCCTGAATGTCATGATGCTCTTATTGTTCCGCGGCATGAAGAAGCTCCTGAAACTGTTCTGGATGAGCCTGCGCCCGATACCGCAAAACAACGCATAGAAGAGAGCGCAGAGACACAATCTGTTGCAAGCCCTCAACAGACACCATCAGAAGACACTCCGCGCCAAGCGAAGCCTAAAAAGAGCCCCAAAAAAATCAGTTTTGGGAGTGTTCTACTACTACTTTTGGTAGGGTTTGTTATCAGCATTATTTTGATTGATGCGGCCCAACAGGGCATTATTGACAGAACATGGCTTGATATGATTCTGAACATCTTGCCAGACAAATCACAGCTTGAAACGCTCCTCAGGGAGCTTACCGCAAAAGTCGTGCAATAGTCTCGCTGGTATAATCAACCATTGAGATAATTTTCGCATAATTCATATGCCGTGGCCCGATAACACCAATAGCCCCGATAATCTGATTATCACTCCCCCGATAGGGTGACAGCACCATAGAACATCCTGTCTGGGAAAAAAGCTGATGGTCGGAGCCAATAAAAATGCGTAGTCCGTTAGCATCCTCAACAGCATTCATTAGCTGACCAGCATGTCGATGCATTTCCAATCGGTCAAAGAGCAGCTTTAGCTGGGCCACATCCTCAATAGCCTTGATGTCATCAAGCAGGTTTGCCTGCCCATGAAGAATAAGAGAGGCGTCATCACTGCCCTCTCCATCTGACCAGCTCGCAAGGCCGCGCTCAATAAGCCCCGATGCCAGAACATCCAGCTCTTTACGCCTCTGTGAGATATCCTGATGAACAGAATTTTTTATCTGGGAAAGTGATTTTCCCAGATAATGAGCATTCATATAATTACTGGCTTCTATCATTGCTGATGCTGGCAAGCCGTCAGGCAGATCAAACATCCTGTTTTCTACCTGCCCATTGGTGAAGACCAGAATGACAAGCATTCTTTTATCCTGGAGTGGCACAAATTCTATATGGGTGACGCAGAGATCTTCGGTTGGCGCTAGCACAAGAGAGGCACATTTTGACAAGCCCGATAATGCCATGCTTGCCTTATCAAGAAGCTGTTTCACACTGAGGCCTTGGGCCGCAGCAAGCCCGTCAATAGAGGCATGTTCTGCCTCGGAAAGAGCCCCGCCCACTTCCATCAAGCCATCAACAAATAAGCGCAGCCCCGCTCTGGTCGGTATGCGGCCTGCTGATGGGTGAGGTGAGAATAATAACCCTGTCTGTTCAAGGTCGGCCATAATTGCGCGCACAGATGCAGATGACAAATCAATATCCGGATGCGCGGCTATCAGGCCTGAGCCAACAGGCGAGCCTGATTCTAGATAATTTTTTACGATCTCAGCAAAGATATGCTGATTACGGCGGGTTAATTCTGGCACAGAATCTGTCATTTTGCCTCACAAATGGCGGAAATAATAGCGCGCCACGCTGCCTCCCAAAGACGGGAACAGAACCTATCTTCTGGTGATATCAAAAAATTTGCACCCTGCCTATGGAAACAGATGAAAAGACAACTTGAAACACAAGCCAGAAGCGTGTTTTGTCTTATACAAAAGCTATCTTTGGCTAGATGCCTATTTTTACCCGTTATATCTCATCCGCGATTAAAGGAAATATGATCATGTCTCACGAAACACACGCCCCGCGGCCCTCCGGCCGATTAAGTGACCAATTGCGCGATGTTAAGATAGAGCCACATGTCTCACCCTATGCTGAAGGGTCCTGTCTGATAAAAATGGGCAATACCCATGTTTTATGCACAGCCTCTATTGATGATAAGGTTCCAGGCTTCCTGCGGAACACCCAGAAAGGCTGGGTGACAGCTGAATATGGCATGCTGCCACGCGCAACTCATAGCCGGATGGACAGAGAAGCAGCCAGAGGCAAACAATCTGGCCGGACACAGGAAATTCAGCGCCTTATCGGACGTTCCTTGCGCGCTATTATTGACCTGAAGGCGCTTGGAGAGCGGCAAATAAAAATCGATTGTGATGTGATTCAAGCTGATGGTGGTACGCGAACCGCTTCTATCACAGGCGCGTGGGTGGCATTGTCTCTTGCCTGCGAAACACTGCTTCTAAGCGGTGATATTAAAACGATGCCGCTCAGCGATCAGGTTGCTGCTATTTCCTGCGGCATTGTGAATGGGCAGCCTGTTCTTGACCTTGATTACAGCGAAGATAGCACGGCTGGCACAGACGCAAATTTTGTTCTTACCTCATCTAACGGTATTGTTGAGATACAGGGAACGGCCGAAGAAACACCGTTTAGTGAAGAAGAATTCACTGCAATGCTCCGGCTGGCACGTTCAGGGTGCGAAGAATTATTTGCCCATCAGGTGAGAGCCATTCACGTGCCACGGACCACATAATAGAGGGTAGGATAGACGATGACACGCATATTCAGCCGCTCTGAAAAACTGGTTATAGCCAGCCATAATCCCGGCAAAGTATCCGAAATACGTGCCTTGCTGAAGCCACTTCGGATTGATGTGGTTGGGGCAGATGAGCTGGGTCTGATAGAGCCAGAAGAAACTGGAAAAACCTTCACTGAAAATGCTGAACTAAAGGCACGGCTTGCAGCTGAAGCATCTGGCCTGCCGGCGCTTTCAGATGATTCTGGCATGGCGGTATCAGCTCTTGGCGGCGCGCCTGGCATTTATTCGGCGCGGTGGGCGGGTCCAAAAAAAGATTTCAGCGCGGCTATTAAACGGGTCAATGATGCATTGCTAATGACAGGGTCATCAGATAGGAGCTGCTCCTTTATATGTGTTCTGTCTCTGGCCTGGCCTGATGGTCATATTGAAAGCTTTGAAGGGCGCGTGTCTGGCACAGCTGTCTTTCCGCCGCGCGGTTCACATGGCTTTGGCTATGATCCCATTTTTCAGCCAACAGGCTATGATCTCACCTTCGGCGAAATGGTGCCGCAGGATAAACATGCCATGAGCCACCGCGCACATGCCTTCTCCCAGTTGCTTGAACAATGCCTGATTCCCGCCTAGCGCCGGCATCCGCCCCGAACGCCGCGCCAGCACCTCTCGGTCTTTATATTCACTGGCCTTTTTGTGTGTCTAAATGCCCTTATTGTGACTTTAATTCACATGTAGCAGGTGAGCTGGATGAAGCAGCATGGCTTCGCTCCATGTGCGCTGAACTTGATCATATGGCAGGGATCGCAGCCGAGACATTATCAACTGATAATGTGCGTCTTGATACAATCTTTTTTGGCGGCGGGACGCCCTCCTTAATGCCGCCACAGATCGTGTCTGCCGTAATTAACAAAGCGGCTACACTGTTTTCTTTTGCTGATAATATTGAAATTACAGCAGAGGCAAATCCAAATTCAGCTGAAATGAAGCAAATGAAAAGCTTCCACTCTGCTGGCATTAATCGGCTATCGCTCGGCATTCAATCCTTGGATAATGAGGGGCTTGCCTTTTTGGGGCGTGCCCATTCAGTAGATGAGGCCTGCAAAGCATTAGAGCAGGCATTAGGCCTTTTTGAGCGCGTATCGGCAGACCTTATTTATGGCCTCCCCGAACAGTCTGCAGCAGAATGGCAGGAGCAACTAACCCGCATTATCGGCTTTGGGATACGACATCTTTCAGCCTATCAGCTCACTATTGAGCCAGGCACGATCTTTCATAGTCGCACACGCGCAGGCGCTACCCTAACAGCTGAACCTGATCATGTAGCTGATTTATATGAACTGACCGAAGACATAACAGCAGCAGCTGGATTGCCTGCTTATGAAGTCTCAAATTATGCAGCAGCACGCCATCAGGCGCGCCATAATCTGACCTATTGGCGAAGCGGAAACTGGATTGCTGTTGGCCCCGGCGCACATGGCCGGATAACCTATCCTGACCAGCAAAAGCGTCGCCATTTCAGACTACGCCGTAGCCCGCAAGGCTGGCTGAATGATGTTGCACAAAACGGTCATGCTATCGAAGAGGATAGGACTGAGACTGCTCGTGACATGTATGAAGAATATTGGATGATGGGATTACGGCTAGTGAGCGGTATGCCCTTAACCCCGCCTTTTTTAGCGCACGAAATGGCGCCGCCGGCATCAGCTTTATGTCTTGATGCGGACTGGCAAGCCCGCTTTTGCGAAGAAGGCTGGTTAATAGAAGAGGGCGGCTACCTTAAGGCAAGCCTCGCTGGCCGCATGCGGCTTGATTATATGCTTGGCAAGCTTCTTGGGTAGCTACATTTTTAGCAACTGGCCATCACGTAACAGATGAATATCATAACTTCGGGAATTGCGCCCATCTGGCAGTAATCTGAAGGTTCCACTAAATCCAGCAAAGCCTTGTTCCTGAATAAGACCGCCCTTCCAGTCTACATCCAGAGAGTTATCGTCAGATGTTTTTGCCGCATGCGCTCTTTTCGTGACGGTGATAAGGGCCATCGAATCAAAACCAAGCCGTGATAATGATGATGATCCTGTTTTGAACGTCTCTTTCCATGATGTTTCAAAGATTGCGGCTTCGGGAATCTGCGCCCGCGCAATCAAACTACCCTGAAGAGACGGCTCACGAAGCAAATCACTTCTGGTCCAAAGGTCTGTTCCCACAAACGTCACCTGTGATGGACCAAGGTCGTAATAGGCAAGGACTGGCGCTGCGCGCAGGACAAAATCTGCGTTACCAGCAAGAATAACGGCATCATAAGGCGGCGGCGGTAAGTCAGTAACACCTTCTTCAGGAGCCACATAACGGCTAAACTCTTTTATCCTACTTTTAAGGGTCGGCTCATCTGCCAGTACATCGGGCGGCAGAATACTCAGCGCCGCGGGGCTTATCGCTAATTCCTGCAAGCGGCTTATTGCATGCATCATAATGCGAGAGCCAAACACATCTTCAGATGCCAGAATTCCAATCCGCATCTTATTTTCCTGAACCAGGTAGCCAAGAAGGTTATCCATCTGCTGTTCGGGAAGATAATTCATAACCCACCTGCCCGTTTGCGCGGCAGCCTGATTGTTTGACATTGACAGCACAGGGATACCGGCCTGTGCCAAAATTTCTGCACTCTGTTCAATGGAGGCGGTAAAAAGTGGTCCAATGATAATGTCGACAGCTTTAGATTGAGCATCTAGCGCGGCTTGATAGGCAGATGTTCCGCCTTTCGTATCAAGGTAGATAAGCTCTATATCGGGCTCGCCTGTCTGGAAAAGTGCCATTTCAATGCCGCCAGCGATATCTAGACCAAGTTCGGCATAATCGCCGCTCAAAGGCAGCATTAACCCAACACGCACTACACCATCATTACGAACAGCTGGCGGTAAATCCTGCACAGCCGTTGTCTTGGAAATCACGGAATTTGGCTTGCTACGCAATAAATCAAGAGCCGCATCAAGTGCCTGTTGAGCAAGGACAGACGATGTTTCATCCAGTGCAGGGCTTATTTTTGGCATTGGCAGACTTGGCTGAATTTGTTTCTGAATCAGGCTTACCTCTTCATTTGGCCTGATGGTTATTTTACGGCCGCTATTGCCTGTCGCCTCTTCAAGACTTTCTGTCTGCTGTGTTTCAACGCTTGTGATAAGGTCACCAACGATATCTGTTTGCACAGAGACGGTCTCTTTGGGTTCAGCTTGAACGCGAAAAACCTTTACAGACGTTGTTTTCGTGCCAGATGACGCTTGCTTGTCATCAGTCTGGCAGGCGGATAGAAACACCATTGCCATCAATAGGCCTGTAAAAAGTGCTCGGTAATTATACTGTGCCATATTCTTGCCCATAAAATTTCTAAGCTTTAGATTATCTAACCTTTCGGCCCTCACCGTATCGTCTACCATTTAAAAAGCAGTGTTCTGCTATAGGCCAGACGCATCAACCTAGATATAGTGATGCCATGAAACCTTATCTTCTTCAATCACTCTTGGTGCAATGATGCTAACCATCGTTGCAACACCTATCGGAAATCTTCTCGACCTACCTCAGCGCGCCGTTCAGGCTTTTGCCGAGGCAGATATTATCGCCTGCGAAGATACCCGCCAGACACGCAAGCTTCTTAGCCTGACAGGAACCCTGACAAAGGCTCAGCTACTTCCGTATCATGACCATAATGGGGCAAAAATGCGCCCGAAACTTCTTACCGCCCTTAGTAACGGCAAAAAAGTTGTTTTGGTGAGTGATGCCGGAACGCCGCTTATCTCAGACCCAGGCTATAAGCTTGTTGCAGCATGCCATGAAGGCGGCATAATCGTGACCTCTATTCCAGGTCCAACAGCGCCAATTATAGCTCTGACGATGTCGGGGCTGCCAAGTGACAAATTTGCATTTCAGGGATTTGTGCCAGCCAAAAAAAGTGCAGCCGCTCAGGCTCTTGAAGCATCAGCCCAGCTTGATATGACGCAAATCTGGTTTGAAAGTGCGCGCCGCCTGCCCACAACCCTTGACTTGATGTTGCAGGCCTATGGGGAGCGGTTATGTGTTATTGCCCGCGAGCTTACGAAGCTACATGAAGAAATTGAGCGTGCCCCCCTGACTGTTTTGGCAGAAAAATATCAGACAGCACCACCGCCACGTGGTGAAATCGTCATTCTTGTCGAAGGGGCCTCTGCGTTTCATCATGCTGTTTCGGATGACGCCATTATTGCCCTTCTTTCAGACGCCCTCGAAACCCATTCAGTTCGGGATGCGGTACAGCAAGTCGAAGCGCTCACAGGGGCAAAAAAACGTCATATTTATCAGCTTGCTTTAACAGTTCAGCAAAAACAGCCCACCCCTCCTGACGATAGCGCCGCAAGCGATTAGAAGGGTTTTATCCATGCCACCGCGTTCATCCACTCCCCGCAGGAAACAACGTCAGGCAGCCGAAAGAGCCGGACGGTGGGCTGAAATAATAGCGTGGCTTTATTACAGCTTTAGAGGATATCATTGCCTCGGCCGTCGGATGCGCTCACCGTTTGGCGAAATCGACCTTATTATGAAGCGGGGGCGTCGTCTTGTTTTTGTCGAAGTAAAATTCAGAACAGATAAAGGGATCTCTGAGCAAAGCCTGCCTAACCATCGGCAGCGCCAGCGAATTGAAAGAAGTGCTATCTGGTTTCAGGGCAGACATTCACGGCTGGCAAACTGCAATCCAGCGATTGAAATTTTTGTTATTTCCAACTGGCGGTCTTTCAGATGCATTCCTGCCTATTAGGTCGATGCGAAATTCTGATTGCGATCATGCCTTGCATCATTATACTTTGACTATAAATCGGGTAACGTTACCTGCTCGGGGCAATGTTTCTTCTGATAGACCTTTTTCGGAGTGTTCTGAAACCCTATGACACGTTCATTTATCTTTTCTAGCTTTCTTCTTATTTCTTCTGCGCTTGCATTATCCGGCTGTGTGAATGCTGCTATTGGCATAGGAACAGCAGCTGTTGCTGCATCAACGACGGAGAAGGGGTTATCAACCTCTGTTTCTGATTCAGTGATTCAGACCAAATTGTCAGACAGTTTTATCCAAACAAGCCAATCCATTTTCTTGAATGTGGAAACCTCGGTTAATGACGGGTCTGTGTTGCTCACAGGGAAGCTTAAAACGCAGGAAGAGAAAATTACAGCAACACGGCTATCATGGGAAATTAGAGGCGTCCGCGAAGTTATTAACGAGATTCAATTATCAGAGGCAAGCTCCTTTAAGAGCTCAGCAAAAGATTTAGCCGCAAGCGCTCAGCTTCGTGCCGCTCTTATTCGCGACGCTGATATTTCATCGCTTAATTTTTCCATCGATGTCGTAAACGGTATTGTGTATTTGTCTGGCGTTGCTGAAAACGAGGAAGAGCGCGAGCGTGTTGTCGCCCACGCTCAGGAATTACGCTTTGCAAAGCAGGTCGTCAGCTACATTATTCTGATATATGACCGGCGTAAATAAGAGCCAGCCGAAGCAAAAGAGGCATAGCTCCTTGCGCGCATCTCAGACAATGAGGATATCATGACATATAAAATTGCGGTTCAAATGGACCCGGTTGACGCCATTGATATCACTGGTGATACAAGTTTTGCCCTTGCACTAGAAGCCCAGAATCGCGGCTGTTCACTCTGGTATTACCACCCCGATGATTTATATCTCGAAGGCGGCGGCATCAAGGCCATCTGCCAGACAATGTCATTGCGTGACGTTAAAGGCGAACATGTAACACTTGGTCCCCGAGAAGAGCGCGCGTTAAGTGATATGGATGTTATCCTGATGCGTCAGGACCCTCCTTTTGACATGGCCTATATCACTGCAACGCACCTGCTAGAAATGCTGCCGGCGCACACCATGGTCATAAATAATCCCCATGAAGTCAGAAATGCCCCGGAAAAGCTGCTTGTTACGCTGTTCTCAGAGCTTATGCCGCCAACGCTGATTTCGCGTAATTCAGATGTTATCCAACGTTTTCGAAGCCAGCATAAAGACATTATTATCAAGCCTTTATATGGGAATGGCGGTGCTGGCGTCTTCAGGCTTCAGCCGAGCGATCAGAATATAAATGCCTTGCTAGAGATGTTTTTTGCCAGCAATCATGAACCTGTCATGGTACAGGCCTTTCTGCCTGATGTTGTTAATGGGGATAAGCGTATTATTCTGATTAATGGCGAGCCTGTTGGCGCTATCAACCGCGTCCCACAGGAAGGTGAGGCGCGTTCTAACATGCATGTTGGTGGCCGAGCAGAAGCTGTTGAATTAAGCGCGCGGGACCGTGAAATTTGTGCGGCCATCGGCCCAGAGCTCCGGAAACGCTCACTTGTTTTTGTGGGGATTGATGTAATCGGTGACTATCTGACTGAAATTAATGTTACATCACCAACGGGCATTAGAGAAATGACACGCTTTACCGGACGGAATATCGCTGCCAGTTTCTGGGATGCTGTTGACGAGTTGCGCCCGAGCTATCCAGGTAATGGCCCACTCAGAAGCACACCGCGATAAGAAAGTGCTTCCAGAACGTGATGGCGTTGGAGAGTTTCACTTCTTTCAAGGTCAGCGATAGTCTGCGCCACCCGTAGTACTTTATGAAAGCCACGTGCCGATAGTTTCTGCTTTGTCATCGCTTCTTCGAGCAGGCGTTTAATGTCCGGCGCTAATACAATATGGCGGTCAATTTGGTCAGCTGAGAGACGGGCATTCACCTGACTATTGCTGCCATTATGCCGGCCAGCGCCAAATTCGCGGGCAGCAAGAATACGGCGATGTACGCTTGCGCTATTTTCTGCGACAGACGGCGATAAAAGCTCTGATGGTGGCAATTCGGCAACATCAATCATAATATCAAACCTGTCCAGCATCGGGCCTGATACTTTGGCCATATAAAGCCGCGCACAATCTGGTGCACGGCTGCATGCACGAGACGCATCGGCTAGATATCCACACCGACAGGGATTCATGGCTGCAATAAGCTGAAAGCGTGCAGGATAGCGAATATGATTATTGGCGCGCGCGATAATAATTTCACCTGTTTCCAGAGGCTGCCGCAGGGAATCGATCGCAACACGGTTAAATTCTGCTAATTCATCGAGAAACAGAACGCCGTTATGAGCCAGCGAGATTTCACCCGGCATAGCTTTTTGCCCGCCCCCAACCAGTGCTGCCATTGACGCAGAATGATGTGGTTCGCGAAACGGACGCTTTTGACATAAGCCTCCTTTGGGCACCTGACCAATAATCGAATGAATTACGGTTACTTCCAAGGCTTCGCGGGCAGATAAGGGGGGTAGTAAATCAGGAAGACGGGCTGCCAGCATGGATTTTCCTGCGCCGGGCGGCCCTATCATCAAAAGATTGTGACCACCGGTGGCAGCTATTTCCATCGCTCGTCTGGCAGTTTCCTGTCCTCTCAAATCTGCCATATCTGGCCCTGATGGGGGCGTGTTTAGCATGCCTGGTTTTACAGGAGATAATAATTGTGTACCGCGCAGATGGTTTAATAATTCAGTAAGACTACCAGCTGCCAGAATATCAATATCACCACCCCATGCGGCTTCCGGACCATTTTCTGCCGGACAGATTAACCGCTGTGAGCGTTCAGCTGCGCATAATGCTGCGGGAAGAATACCTGACACGGGCTGAATACTGCCATCAAGCGATAATTCTCCTAAAACAAGATGTTCATCAACAGCGTCTTGCGGCAGTGCGCCCATTGCAACCAACACCCCAAGGGCAATTGGTAA
>DGJU01000057.1:39747-48990 GCA_002387605.1 Alphaproteobacteria bacterium UBA4588
ACAATCGCCATGGCGGGAAGCCCATTTGATAGATGAACCTGCACGGAGACGGGGATTGTATCAATTCCGCGAAATGATATGGTATGAATGTGTGAATGCATTGTTTTTCAATTATGACTTGTATTCAGAAGCATGCAAGTTTTTCCTATGACTTACACGCTATCACAGCATGAAAAAGGACTTTTTAAGACTGTTTTGGAAGACGCACAGGGCCGAGATGTTCACCTGCCATAAGATGAACATGAAGATGAAACACTTCTTGAAACCCATTATGACCAGTGTTTGAGGTAAGCCGGTAACCGTCTTCGCTTACATTAAGCATCTTAGCCACCCGGCTAATCGCGGCAAAATAGGCAATCTGTTCTTCGGCTGACGCAGCATCAGCAAAATGTTCAAGGCTGACATAAGGCCCTTTTGGAATTACCAGAACATGAATAGGGGCACGCGGGCTGATATCATGAAATGTCAGCGTATGGTCACATTCATCAACCTTATTACAGGGAATTTCGCCGCGAATGATCCGGGCAAAAATATTTGTTTCATCATAAACTGACAGCGACATAGCATTTTTCTCTTATGGTTTGGTGATACGATTTTGTTTTTCGACAATCCCTGATAACCCCTGACGGTCTGCAAGAATGGACCAGATGTCAGATGGCGTGAGGCCAGCAGCTGCCCAGACAACAAGCAAATGATACAGCAAATCAGCTGATTCTTGTGCAAGGGCTTTTGAATCGCCACGGATCGCCTCGATGAGTGTTTCGGTTGCTTCTTCGGCAAGTTTGCGGGCAGGCTTTTCAGGTGCCGCGGCGAGCAACTGTGCAGTATAGCTTGTTTCAGGATCATCATTACGCTTGCTGTCAATGACATCAAATAACATATCGAGAATTTCGGCTGATGGACGTTCACTCATAGTCTCATTCTCCTTTGCGTCATAAGGTAGCTGGGATATCCGCCAGCGCTTGTAGCATATTTACAAGATTAAGATGATAGCTGCCTGACAGGAATGCCACGCGCTGCCATAGCTGATTTTGCGTCATTTACACTAAATTGTCCAAAATGAAACACTGAGGCAGCAAGAACCGCGCTTGCGTGACCATCTAGAATAGCATCAGCGAAATGGTCTGGTGCGCCGGCGCCGCCTGACGCGATAACAGGAATGCCAACAGCGTCACTTACAGCCCGCGTCAAAGGCAGGTCAAATCCATCTTTCGTGCCATCCCCATCCATTGAGGTGAGCAGGATTTCACCGGCCCCAAGCTGTTCTGCTTTTTGTGCCCAAGCCACCGCATCAAGTCCTGTTTCGCGCCGGCCGCCATGTGTGTAAACCTCAAAATGTCCGGGGGCTGTCTGGCGTGCATCAATTGCAAGGACAACACATTGGCTACCAAATTTATCAGCCGCTCGGGCTAACAGATCCGGGTCGGTAACAGCAGATGAGTTCACCGAAACCTTATCTGCGCCGCATAACAGCAATTTTCTGAAGTCAGAGACATGCTTTACACCGCCGCCCACTGTAAGCGGCATAAAACAAACATCGGCCGTACGAGATATCACATCATAGATGGTATCACGTCCTTCATGACTTGCTGTGATATCAAGAAAACACAGCTCGTCAGCTCCGGCTTCATCATAAAGACGTGCCTGTTCGACCGGGTCACCCGCATCCACTAGATTAACAAAATTCACGCCCTTTACAACGCGGCCTGCATGAACATCAAGGCAGGGAATAACACGTGCACTCAGCATTTAACCCTCCTGCATTTCAGCAATAACGCCAAGCGCTTCAGCAAGATCAAGGCGGCCATCATAAAGCGCGCGGCCTGTAATAACGCCATTAATCCCTGCATTGCCAAGTGCAGCGCAGGCACGAATATCATCTAACCCGCTCACACCGCCAGAGGCAATTACCGGCACGCTGACTGCCCGTGCCAGAGCGGCTGTTGCGTCAGCATTGACACCTGTCAAAGCGCCATCGCGGGCAATATCAGTAAAAATAACCGCCGCCACGCCGCAATCTTCAAAGCGTTTAACAAGTTCGAGTACCGGCACCTCGCTGGTTTCAATCCAGCCCTCAGCAGCAATCATGCCATCACGTGCATCAGCCCCAACAGCAATCTGGCCCGGGAAAAGACGCGATGCTTCACGCACAAGGTCAGGATCTTTCAGGGCCGCAGTGCCAAGAATGACGCGGCTAACGCCAGCTTCTAGCCAATCACTTACAGCCTGCAAAGAGCGGATACCGCCGCCTAATTGTACTTTTGAGCCGCAGGCCAAAATATCACGTACCGCCTGCCTATTTGCACTTTGGCCAACCAGCGCACCATCAAGGTCAACGACATGTATCCACTCACACCCCGCTGCCACAAATTCGCGCGCCTGCGCACCGGGATCAGGGGCGTATACCGTCATCTTGTCAAATCTACCATGAAGCAGACGCACACCCTGACCATCTTTCAGGTCAATTGCTGGATAAATAATCAAAGGGTCAACAGGATGAGACATTATAGGACCTTTATTGTGCCATCATATGATGGGCTAGGATGCAAGCTAATCGAGTAACAGGGCTTATCTAACGGGATGAGATTACGGGGTTTCTTTGGCATCATGCAGCATCTTGGTAAAATATAATCCCGGAACATAATCATCACCAACAATTGCATAAAATGGATTCTCGCCAAACTGCCGATAGCCGCGTGCTTTAAAGGCATGAATAGCACGGTCTTGTGTAGCACGCACATCCAGATTGAGCGTTTTAAACCCTGCGGAGCGCGCAAAATCCTCGGCTTCGGCCACTAATGCCTGTGCCAGCCCGTGTCCACGTGCCCATGGCGCAAGGAAAAAAGTTGTCAGCTGGCAGGCAAATTCCTGTGCTTCGTTATTACGGGGCGGTTTAACAATCTGACATGAGCCAGCAATGACATGGTCAAGCTTGCCAACAATCAGAGACCGGTCCGGAATGAGAAGAACGCCGCGCCAGTAATCTTCCATTACACTGCGTGGTGGCGGGGCTAGCCAGCCAAAACCACCACCTGCATCAATGGCTTCTTCGGTAGCATCACAGATTTCGCTGATATCATTTGCACTCAGCTCTTCTGTCATTTCGATCGTAACCAAAGGAGCGCGTGGTGTTGATGTTGCCATCCTATCAGTATTCCCTTTATCGCGTTTCACATACCATTATGGGCGCCATGACAAAAATTGGCGCAATATCTGCTGCCCAACTTGCTGGCTTTTTTCGGGATGAAACTGGGTGCCCAGAAGATTGTCCCTGCCAACTGCCGCCGGAACCGCTATCCCATAATCAGTTGTTGCAATAACCATATCAGGTGAAGTGGTTTCAAAAAAATACGAATGCACGAAATAAACCTGTGCAGCCTCATCAAGTCCAGCAAGAACGGGGTGCTCTGTCTTAACATGAAGCGTATTCCAGCCCATATGTGGAATTTTCAAATCGGGCGCGCCGTCAAGCTGCGATGTTCGAGGGAGCGGGCGGACATGGCCGGCAATCCAGCCAAGGCCTTCAGTGACCTGACCTTCATACCCTTCATCAGCAAGGAGCTGCATGCCAACACAAATTCCTAAAAACGGGCGACCACGTATCATGACAGCGTCACGAAGGGCTTCAACCATACCATCAACTGCCATAAGCCCATTACGGCAATCAGCAAAGTGACCAACGCCGGGCAAAACAATCTGATCGCACATTCCAAGCTCAGCAGCAGTGGTAACCCGCTCTATAGAAGAGGCGCCCTTAATCTCAGCTGCAGCATGGACAAGTGCATGTTCAACCGAATGCAAATTACCCGACCCGTAATCGATGATACCGAGTTTCATCTGGTATGTTCGCTTTCTTCTCTTGCCTAGAGTGAGCCGCCAAGAGTTCCTTTGGTGGAGGGAATAACATCAGACATGCGTGGGTCAATTTCGATGGCCTCACGCAGGCTGCGGGCTAATGCCTTGTAACAGCTTTCGACGATATGATGGGTGTTTACACCATAGAGGTTTTCGACGTGAAGCGTAACTCGCGCGCCCATCGCAAAGGCCTGAAACCATTCCCGAAATAACTCAGTTTCCATTGTGCCAAGCGTATCTGCTGGTAAATCAACGTGCCACACAAGAAAGGGCCGGCCAGATACATCCAGAGCAACCCGGCTAAGACATTCATCCATTGGCAGAAAACAACTTGCATAGCGCGTAATACCGCGCCTGTCGCCAAGCGCCTCATTCAAAGCTTCGCCGATCGCCCAGCCAGTATCTTCGGTTGTGTGATGTGCATCAATATGCAGGTCGCCATCTGCCTTAATTGTCATATCAATAAGACTGTGGCGCGCCAATTGCTCTAACATATGATCAAGAAAGCCAATACCTGTAGAGATATCAGATTTTCCTGTCCCATCTAGGTCAAGCGTGACCGAGATCTTTGTCTCATTTGTTGTGCGCTCTTTTGCTGCGGTGCGGCTCATCATGCACTCCTATCAAATAAAATGAAGGTGCCGAAATTACGATAGGCATTTCATTATGGGGATTTATCAGATTTTGGCCGGTCTGACCAGTTTATCACTCTATTCTGTCTATAGATTTTTTTGCAACGCTCTATCCAGCTTTGCTTTCTAGTCATCATCTGACTGTCCAAGGGCGTCCCGTAACTGATGCAGGAGAGCCTGACTTTGAATGGGTGTCAGCCGGTCAATATTATGGGATAGCAAATTTGCCAGAAGTACGGCATTTTCATGCAGGCCAGCAACCGGAATAACCGGCCGAGGATGAGACATAACAGCTTTGCGTTTCAAAGCTTCGGCATCATCCCATATCAGATTAAGCCACACACAAATCTGGTCAACAAGAGCAGCAGACGGCCTGCCTTTTTTGCCATGCTCCAGAGCTGATAAATAGGCCGGAGAGACGCTAAGACTATCTGCTTGCTGTTGTAGCGTAAGGCTGCGCTCTTTTCGAATTCGGCGCATTTCTATCCCAAACGGAGTCACTGGCGTGACTTTCGCTTGAGGCGGACATAAAGAGCGCCCGTGCCGCCGTCGCCCGGCTGGGCATCAGAAATAGCAATGACAAGCTGGGAGAGAGGCGGCTCTTTCAGCCATTCTGGCACCCGTGCCCGCAAAATGCCCTGACCAGCTCGGCCTTTGCCGGTAATTATCAGCACAGTTCGATTGCCAGAAAAAGCAGCCCGCTGGATAAAAGAACGGAGCCTGGTCTGCGCTTCTGCCTGCGTCATTCCATGCAAATCGATGATATCATCAATATCCATCCGCCCCTGACGCAATCGCCGGGCGTTTGATCTGTCAATACCGGCATAGTCTCCCTGACGAAAATCTGCTGGGCGAAAATCTGCTGGTTGCAGAGGCATGTAGGTTTTGGGAGGAGCTGGAACGACGCCAGATGTTTTCATGGCGCGAGATGCTAGTGCGCTGGCGCTTTTTTTATCTGGTTTTGGCGGCGATGGTTGCGCTGAAATAAATGACGTTTTCTTCTGTGGCAGGGCTATATCTTTATGGTATGCGGTCACTGTTTTTGTTACCGCACGCCACACGGTCTCATCATCATCAGTATTGGGCCGTTGCGCAGGAAACCGTTTATCTTTCTTGCTCATCGTCTAGCTCGTTACCTGATTAGAAAAAAAGAGACGCTTAGTTAGCCTCGCCATCCCCTTCTTCTGGAACACGTGTTTCAACAAGTTTCCAATTTGGATCGTCAAGTTGAGTATCACGCTCAAACACCCAAATATCAGTAAGCTCGGCCGCTTCCATGGACTCATCTTCCTGAATAGCGCCATCACTATCTGTTAGGGTGCGCGTTTGAATACTCTCAAACGTTACAGTCACTGAGGCGATATTATCAACCACCTGACCATCTGTTAAGGTAACGTCATCTATCGAAAGAATTTCGATATCTAGCTCATCGCCATTCTTATTACGAAGCCGGATGCTCTCAGAAAATTCTTCATAAAGCTCGAAACTCAGCAATCTGCGAAGCTGTGTTACATCACCTTCAGCAAAGGCAGACAGCACCATACCAAACGCACTTGCTGCGCCCTGCATAAATGTATCGTCTGAGAAACTAGGGTCAGCCCGGCGAACAGCCTCAAGGCCGGTGCCATCTAGCTGGGCTGGATGCAAAGGAACAACCTTTTTTTCGCGTGCTGATTCTGCCGGAGTTACAGGCTGGATAGGGCGATTATCCTGTTTCTGTTCAAAGCCCTCACGACTGCCCAGAATATTGCGCAAACGCATTATAAGGAAGATTGCAATTACGGCAAAAATAAGAATATCGACAAATGGCATCTGAGTTCCCATATAATGTGTCTGAAAAGAATGTTATCCTACGCTCGTTTCAGATTAGCTGACTAAAACTTAAATAGGCAAACTGTAACATAATATTACACTACAGTATAATTATCACGGTCTTACAGACTAAGATCTGTTTATGCTCTAGAGATAGGCGTCTCAAAGCAAAAGAGCAAGGAAGAGGACAAAAAAATGGCGCTATTCATCCTGCCAGCCTTTATTCTTTATGGGTGGGTCGAATTTGAAACTTTTATCTGGGTCGGACAATCTATCGGTGGCCTTGCCACTTTTCTTGGTATTTTCCTGACAGCTTTTGTTGGGATTGCTCTACTGAAAAGTCAGACAGCCTTGATTATGCTCAACTGGCAGGCTGGCCTTAGCAAAGGTGAGTTTAATGGCACGACACTGGCGGGCGGCCTTTCGCTTCTTCTTGGCGCCCTGCTAATGCTTTTACCCGGATATATTACTGACTTATGTGGTCTTGTCTGTTTTTTGCCGGGCATAAGAACGATAATCGGAATGGCGATTGTCAGCCGCATGTCTTTATCTGGTTTTGCTACTTCTATGCGCTCACGCTATGCAGGGCAGGGCGAAAATCAGGGCGCCTCGTACGATACACCTGACAGGCAGCCGCGCCCGCTAGCGAGTGATGATGTGATCGAAGGCGATTTTTCCGAGCAAAAAGACCGTAAGTAACATAGGAGAATCGAATTTTTTTCTTTATTACTTGTGAATATTGTCAAATTTGTTAGACCAAACCTGCAGGAAACAGTCTTTTTTATTAAAGACATAACCTGTTTCAAACATTTCTGTAAGGCGCCCGCATATGGCCAGCGCTTCAGATACTAGGAGAGCATTATAATGGCTGATACAACACAAGATACTGATACACAAAATGGCTCAGCCAGTTCAGAGACCGCTCAACCCGGACTGCGCCAGATTGTGATGAACGCGCAATATATTAAAGATTTATCCTTCGAGCATCCAAATGCGCCACAAACTTTGCTATCGCCGGGTGTTCAGCCAAATGTTGAAATTGGCGTCAATGTCATGGCAGATAAAATTGACGATGAAAATTACGAAGTAATTCTGAAACTAACAGCGTCTGCTGTGAGTGAGGAAAAAACGCTCTTCCTTATTGAGTTGAGCTATGCAGGCATTGTGTCAGCTGCTGATGTTGACCCGCAGGATGTTAATGCGTTGGTCATGATACAAGGACCGCAGCTTCTATTCCCCTTTGCCAGGGCAATTATTTCGAATATTACCCGCGAAGGCGGGTTTATGCCGCTCAACATCTCTCCTATCGATTTTGTTGCTGTCTATCGCCACAACATGCAGACACAACAGCTCGCAGCACAGCAGGCTGCTTCTGGTGAGACAACTCAATAAAGGTGAAAATCTGGTCGCCGGACCACTATTCGGTCTGCTGCCAGAGAGGCGTCTTCATTGTTGCTAAGAGCTTGTTATGAGCGTCTTGTTCGTCATGCGATAAGCTGGACGGGCGCGCTGGCCTGATAGGGCGCTCCTCAACCAGAAATCCGGACAAGGATAAGGTGTTATCCTCATCTGTTTTATCGTGCGACACCTCCTGCTCCGTCTGAAGCGCAAGTCCAGGCTGACGGCCGCCTTTAAGCTCAACAAAAACTGATGCCAGCAAATCTGCATCGACAAGAGCGCCGTGTAAATCGCGATGTGTATTATCAATATCGAACCGCCGACACAACGCATCAAGACTGGCTTGTGCACCGGGAAACTTCTGGCGGGCGAGCGGCAATGTATCGACCACTCTATCCATACTTAGCGCGGCTAATCTGCAGCGTGATAATTCTGCATTCAAAAAACCAACGTCAAAAGGTGCATTATGAATAACCAGAATATCATCACCAATAAAGTCGATAAATTGTTGAGCAATATCGGCAAATAATGGCTTATCAGACAAGAACGCTGTTGATAGCCCATGTATCCGTTCTGCCTCTGGCTCCATCTCGCGTTCAGGATTCATATAGAGATGAAGCTGCTCGCCAGTAGGAGAGAAATTTATCATTTCTACAGCGCCGATTTCAACGACCCTATGTCCCTGTTCAGGCGATAGGCCGGTGGTTTCTGTATCGAGAATGATGTGGCGTGTCATAATCTAATAATTTCTTTCTGTCAGCAATCCATATGCGGGTAACGGGAGGTTATTATGAATGAGCGCGGAGCCAACGCAAAAGTCTTTTGCGTGTTTCTGCTCTACCAAGCGAAGAGGGAAGCACCAAATCAGCTAATCTGCGTTTTACCGTCTGTGATACTTGATGAGACAAAATACCGTCTAATTTTTCAGCTGTCATGCCGTGCCGTAACAGGGCACGTTTTCGTTGTATCCATTCAGGCGCCCATACGACAATCACTTTATCGCATCCGCTATCGCCGCCAGTCTCAAACAGTAGCGGAATATCAAGAATGACGCGGCGACATTTCTGCCTGTGACATGCCTGCAAAAACCTCTCTCTGTCCTGCAACACTAAGGGGTGAATAATATGCTCTAGCTGCTGGCGCTTTTCTGGCTGTTTGAACACAAGTGAGCCTAGGTCTTGCCGGTTTATACCAGCTGAGAGACTGCCAACATCGCCAAACTGACACAAAATATCAGATACGGCAGCGCCGTGCGGGCCAAGTAGTTTATGCACAGCACTATCAGCATCATGGACTGGTAAACCTGCATCGCGGCACATCTGCGATACAGTCGATTTTCCTGTTGCAATAGAACCTGTTAGGCCGATGAGCTTCATAGCTCTTGTCTGCTTGTCTGCAATGCTAGGCCATGTTCACGCAAAAAAGATAATAGGGGCAGTAGCGGAAGGCCTAGAATATCGTAATAAGCGCCGGTCATATCGGTGAACAGATGAGCCCCGGGTCCTTCAATCTGATAACAGCCTGGCGTTGAAAACGCCTCAGCGCC
>DGJU01000069.1:0-12191 GCA_002387605.1 Alphaproteobacteria bacterium UBA4588
CGATATAGTTGCTGGCGTTGCTGGGCGTTCTTCTGGCTGGAAACGAGATTTTGCAAGTGCCTGACGCGCAACAGCAAAGCGTGTTGGCCCGCCATCAATCAAATCCACAACAAAGCGATACCCAACACTGCCATCTTCTGCAGGTTGCAAAATAAAGGCACGCACCGGCGCAGCAGGAGTGTCCAGTTCAATCACCAGCCTGCCAATATCAGGCGTCGGGTGCCCAAACCGGTATCCGCTTGCTGGCGCTCTTGCAAGGTCTCCTGCAGGCAGAAGACGCGACTCCCAGTCCGTTGAGGGGCTATCAATAGCCAGCCGCCATGGGCTATCCAGAAGAAGAAGCCGTGTCTGCGGCCGGGCGTTCATTTCAACCACAATCCGCAAGCCTGACTGCCCGTGAACATCTACTTGTCCGAGCCGCAGGCCTGTTATTGCGTTTGACGCTGATGCCTGTTGGGCAGCAGCCGGTCCTGAAACCATGCCAAGAGTCCCGCCCAGCAGGCCCAAAATGAGCAAACAGCTCATAACAACATCTGCCAGCCCGCTAAAAAAGCATAAGATGCGGTTATCTGACATCTTCATCATCTGCCTGTCATATTCCCTAGTAAGGACCCGCCTATCGAACCTCTTATGCCGCAGACAGTAGCGTCTTTTAAAAACTGGCACCAGTCCTAACAGTATCTGTTCCGCCAGGCCTAATCATCAGTCGTCTCTGCCGGCAATTCATTGCTCTATCCTACGGATAAAACAGGTAAAGAGGTATAATTTAGGGGGCAGAGAAATGAATTGCACTCCTTAGCTAACACGTATAGAGATAAAGCTAGAATTTTGCTTTGAGGCTTGTTTAGACAAGGGATGACGGCACAGAAACGGCTCGTTCATGACCCAAAACAGGGACCCTATCTAACAAAACCTTCAATCAAAGTGCCGGGTCTACGACCCTCTTTTCCAAAGAGAGCCTTTTTTTAGTCGCTCTCCGATGAAAGAGAGTAGCACGGCAGATATAACGAGATGACAACAATGACAACCATTATAGCAGATGTACGAGGTTATAAAAATCCATCCTCGACACCTATGGTGCGCCCTGTCGTTAGCGGAGCCAGTCTTGCCTCCTTATTGTCATTATTTTACGCCACAGTGATGGCCTCCTTTAGATGTTTGCTGCCAGACAGATTGTCTGCCGCAGCCCCAGAAAGCAGTTACAATGACCAAAAAGATGCTGATCGATGCGCATCAGCCCGAAGAAACACGGGTTGTGCTTCTCAACGGAAATAAAATTGAAGAGTTTGACTACGAAAATAACAACTTTAAACAACTAAAAGGCAATGTATATCTGGCACGTGTTACACGTGTTGAGCCTTCTTTGCAGGCAGCCTTTGTTGAATATGGGGGAAACAGGCAAGGCTTTCTTGCGTTTAGTGAAATCCACCCAGACTATTATCGCATTCCTATCGAAGACCGTGAAGCGCTGGAAAAAGATAATCAGCAAGAGAGCGAGGAAGACGCCTCTGATGATGATGCCGCAAACGCGACTGATAAAGATAATGACACGCCTGAAACATTAGGCGGTGATGATGAAGAGCAACGTTCACGCTCATCATCTACAGCGTTGTTGCGCCGGTATAAAATTCAGGAAGTTATCGTTCGCAAACAAATCCTGCTGATTCAGGTTGTCAAAGAAGAGCGCGGCAATAAAGGCGCTGCCCTGACAACTTACCTGTCGCTTGCTGGACGCTATTGTGTGCTGATGCCAAACAGCAATCGTGGCGGCGGCGTATCACGTAAAATTACCAATGTTGCTGACCGGAAGCGGCTCAAATCTGTTGTCAATGACCTTGAGGTTCCTGATGGCATGGCTGTGATTGTCCGCACGGCAGGCTCAAAACGCACAAAGACAGAAATTAAACGCGATTATGCCTATCTCTCAAAACTCTGGAATGATATTCGCGCAACAACGCTTCAGTCAGAAGCGCCGGCTATTATCCATGAAGAAGGCTCTTTGGTAAAACGCGCTATTCGCGATATTTATACCAATGATGTAGAAAGCGTGCTTGTCGAGGGTGATGAGGCTTATAAAACAGCCAAAAACCAGATGAAGATGCTTATCCCGAGCCATGCAAAGCGTGTGATAAAACATGATGAGCCAACCCATCTATTCCAGACCCAAAATGTCGAGCCTCAGCTTGATACTATCCATCAGGGCGAAGTAACACTGAAGTCAGGCGGCTATCTGGTTCTCAATCAGACCGAAGCGCTTGTCGCCATTGATGTCAATTCTGGTAAGGCGACACGTGAGCGCAACATCGAAGAAACAGCGCTGAAAACGAATCTGGAAGCAGCTGAAGAAGTCGGAAGACAACTCCGGCTCCGTGATTTATCCGGTCTGATCGTCATAGATTTCATCGATATGGAAGAAAACCGTAATCAGCATGCTGTTGAGCGCAAACTAAAAGATTCCTTACGCAATGACCGGGCCCGCATTCAAATTGGCTCTATCAGCCACTTTGGTTTGCTTGAAATGTCGCGCCAAAGACTTCGTGCATCACTAGTTGAATCTGTCTCACAAGCCTGCCCGCATTGTGCTGGCACAGGCCGTATCAGATCCATTAATTCATCTGCCTTGCATATTTTGCGGGTTATCGAAGAAGAAGCAGCACGCCATCAGGCCAAAGAGATGACGGTCTTCATTCATCCAGAAGTCGCGCTGTATGTCCTCAATCAGAAGCGAGCCAGTCTTGCCGCTCTTGAATCTCAGCTTGGCTTATCAGTCTTCTTAGAAGCTGATGCCAGCCTCAGCCCACAAGATTATCGTATTGGGCGGAAAGATGACCAGCCAGAAGCGCGTCCTGCCAGTAAACAAAACCGGCGGCCGCGTCCACAACAGGCAGAACCTGCGGAAAGCAAAGCCCGCGAGGTAGAACAGCCCTCTGATAACGATAATACAGAAGATGACGAGCAGCCAAAACGTCGGCGCAGAGGCCGCAGAGGCGGACGCCGGCGGAAAAACCGTAATGGCGAAGAGGGAAATCCGCAGGAAATCTCAGCATCTGAAACAGGTGATACAGGTAATACGCCTGACGCGGCAAGCGCGCCTTCTACTGGTACGACTGAGAATGGCACGGCTGCAACAGGCGATGCGCCAGCATCTGATGATAACGCAGAAAAGCCTGCCAAAAAGACACGGTCTCGTGGTCGTCGCCGTCCTGCAAGAGGGGCTGATGATACAGCAACTGTGACAGGAACAGACGCTGCATCAGATAGCAAAGCTAGCGATACTGACACTGCGAGCGAGACTGCTGCACCGGCGAAGACAAGCCCACCAGCCGGTGATGCTGTTCAGCCAGAGGCACCAGAAAAAACTGCGCCAAAAGCAAAGAAAGCTGCCCGCGCTTCTTCAGGTAAACGCGCCGCAAAAAAGGTAAGCACTAACAGTGATACCGCTGATACAGCAGAGGCATCACCCATAGTGAAAGAAAAAGCGCCTGCGAAAACAAGCACAGCTGCCAAAAAGCCAGCACGCAAGAAAGCAGCAAAAGCAGGAGTGCCAAAAGGTGAAGCCAGCCCTGCTAGTGAAACGCCTGCTGCTGCACGTGCCCCTATCAGCTCGGCAGAGGTCGATGTTGTGAATGTGAGCGAAGCAGCACCAGAGAAGAAAAAACGCGGCTGGTGGTCACGCTCCTAACCAGCTCTGCTATCTTATTTCCGTCCTGATGCGAAATCGCATGAGGACGGAAATTAACAAAAGAAGCGTCGTTATACTTCCGACAAACAATATGGGTGTATAATGCTCTTTGGGCGTTAGCGCCCAGACACAAACCTGTTAATGCGGATAACAGCTTCGCTCATATCCTGCTGACTGCCTGCAAAAGACAAGCGCAAATAGCGATGCCCTTGGTCGGGATCAAAATCAATACCCGGGGTTGTTGCCACGCCTTCTGAAAGCAACAGCTGTTTGGCGAACTCAGCTGAATTCTCGCTCACGGCGCTAATATCAGCATAGAGATAGAATGCCCCGCGACAAGGCGCTGAATTACCCGTGAATTCAGGTGCCAATCCAGACAGAAGAATATCTCTATTCACAGCATAGCGGCTCACATGGCTATCAAGTTCAGCTTCGCAGTCAAACGCAGATACCGCAGCAATCTGGTTTGGTGTTGGCGCTGAGATAAACAGGTTCTGGGCAATCTTTTCTGAAGATGAAATTAAATCTTCTGGCAAAATCATCCAGCCAATACGCCAGCCCGTCATTGAGAAATATTTCGATAAGCTGTTCACGATAATCGCGTTCTTAGTATAATTGAGAGCTGAATCACAGCGTACACCGAATGTTAGGCCATGATAGATTTCGTCTGAAATCAGGCGCACACCGCGGGCATCACACCACCGGCATATTTCGGCAAGCTCGCTATCATCCATGACAACGCCCGTTGGATTTGACGGGCTTGCAATCATGAGCCCGTCCGGCAATTCATCCCAGCTATCCATTTCAGCAAGATTGAGCTTCCAGTTCTGCTCGGCTCCTGCACGCACCGCAACAGGCGTCAGTCCAAGTCCCATCATCAAGTTCCTGTAGGCAGGATACCCAGGCGTTGGAATAGCAATCCGGTCACCTTCATCAAACGCCGCCATAAAGGCAATCGCAAACGCTGTGGACGAACCGACAGTGACAGCAATTCTATCTGTTTCGGGTGTTACGCCATACCAGTCACTATAATGACGGGCGATGCGTTCACGCAGAACAGGCACACCAAAGGCAAGCGTATATCCATGGGTCGCTGTTGCTGATAATGAGGCAACCAGCGCATCATTTACCTGTTGCGGGGCTGATGTAGAGGGCTGGCCAATCTCAAGATGCACAATATCCTGACCAGCCGCCTGAAGCTCGCTTGCAGTCCGCAATACGTCCAGCGCAAGAAAGGGCGGGAGCTGGCTGCGCTGAGAGACTTTGAGCGCGCGCCCAGCTGGGCGCAGACGAGGCGCTAAAGCAAGCGGCGCTGTTGGCGCTGGAATGGCTGTTGTTGCTCGTTTGGCTGTTGTAGAATATGCAGTCATCATTTACTCTAACTTTAGGATTAGCTGTTGTAACGCGTGGTTCGTCAAATCTCTCTACAGACCTACTATGTAGGTATGAAGCACTGTTAAGGAGTATTTGCCTCTATGATCATTTTTATCGGCCTGCTCTTTATCATCGTGTAAATCGTCAGTCTATCAGTTAAAAATAATGCCCAGAAACAAACTCGTAGCGGACAACATCATTCGACAAAGGAAAAGTCAAATAATAAATATGCAACTTAATTCTGTATTTTCCATTTTTTTCGAATTTTATTCTGTATTGATGAGTTTTTTACGTGAAATGATAGCGAAACTGCCGCAACGCCTACGGTTTCTTTGCTTTTTAGCGCTTTTTTTTCTTTGTACGAGCTTTTCTCTCACAATTTCTGCAAAACAAGCTTCGGCAGGCCTCATCCGTGATACCGAATTAGAACATGGCTTTTCTGAACTGGTTAAGGAGATGGCGGCTAAAGCCGGCTTTCCTGATGGGGTTGAGATTAGGCTTGTTATGGATAATCGCTATAATGCGTTTGTTGCGGGAGGGAAAACTATCTATGTCCATTCAGGCCTGCTGCTGGAGGCGCGGTCTGCTGAGGAAATTCTTGGGGTTATTGCACATGAAATCGGCCACCTTGCCGCTGGCCATGTCCCACTTCGCTCCGAAGATATTAAAAATGCTGGTGTTGCAAATGCGCTCACAGCCATTGCTGCTGCTGCTGTTGCTGCAGCCGGATCCTCTGATGCGGCTTTGGGTGTTCTGATAGGCGGCACAGACCAGACAAAACGCCTCTATCTATCTGCGTCGCGTAATGATGAAGCGGTTGCAGATGGCTGGGCTGTGAAGCTTCTTGACCATGCCGGCATTTCCAGCTCTGGTTTGGCAAACCTGATGCGCCGTATGGCAAGCCAGCGCGCTCTTCCAGAAACAAGACAAGCCAGCTATTACCGAAGCCATCCGGGTGCAAATGACCGGGTTGCTTTGTTTGAAGACCATCTGTCAACATCTCCTGTGCGCGGCGCGCTCTTGCCCCTCGAGGTGGAGATGAAAATGCTACGGCTTGTCACCAAAACACGCGCCTTTGCCATTGACCCTCTTATTATTCTTCAAAAGCCTGTGAAACAGTCGTGGGCGGGCACGCAAGGACGTGAAAAACTAGCAGGTTATGCGCGCGCTATTGCCTATTATCGCAGGGGAGACCTTGAGCGTGCGCAAGACGAAATAAACACAGTGATAGATAGCTATCCCAATGATACTTATTTTCATGAATTTGCCGGAGATATTGCGCTTTCGGCAGGCGATATTGACGCAAGCGTTATCGCCTACCAGAATGCGCTAAAGATTGCACCAAGCAGCCCGCAAATCAGCGTCAGTCTGGGGCGAGCCCTGATTGCTGGCGGCACCAACGAGCAGCTATCACTTGCCATTACCGTTCTGGAACAAGCCAGCGCCGCAGAGCCTGACTGGGCCTTTGCAAAACGCCAGCTTGCCATTGCATATGGCCGCAGCGGCATTATTGGTATCGCAGATATGCTGCTAGCAGAAGAAGCTGTTCTGCTCGGCAAGACAGATCAGGCGCTAAAGCTTGCGCGGCGCGCCCTTACCCAGTCCAACCTGCCACAAAATGCACAAGCACGGGCACAGGATATCATCTTTCAGGTGGAAAATGGCGTTCGCTAATGCAAAGAGCTAGCCTCTGTTTCATAATCCTGCCATGTTCACGGCAGTCTATTAGCTGAGTTCACTATACTGCGCACATAAAAGGGTTACGCATATGACGACCACCACCATATCTATTATCAAATCTGGTTTCATCAAATCTGGGTTAGGCGCTCTGCTCCTGACGGTTGGCATTGCGGTTTTAGGGAGCAGCATTACCACACCTGCAAAAGCAGAGCTGAGTGCACGCCAACAAAATGATGTCACCAGCTTGATTGAGAGCTATATCCGAGAAAACCCGTCTGTTATTCGCGATGTCCTTGCCAAGCTTGCAGCAGACGAAGCGCTTGCCATGAAGCAAGCCGCATTTCAGTTGCTCGCCGATGATATCGGTGACCCAGCCATTGGCCCGGCTGATGCGAGCATCACGATTTATGAATTTTCTGATTATAATTGTGGTTATTGCAAACGGCTCTTCCCGACCATGATGGATGTCTTGGCAGAAGCAGGGGATGTAAAGCTTGTTGTCAAAGAGTTGCCTATTATCGCAGAAAGCTCGCTTGCCGCAGCGCAGGCCGGCATTGCTGCACAAAAACAACAAAAATTCCCCGCCTTTCATGCAGCCCTCATGAGATCCCGCGGCAAGACAGATGATAAAGCGCTGATAGCAGCTGCAAAACAGGCTGGACTTGATATTGCACAATGGCGTTCAGACATGAATTCACCGCTCACGATAGCTATTCTGCGACGCACAGAACAAGCCGCAATGGCGTTCGAATTGCGCGGAACACCTGCGCTTATTATCGGAACACAGGTTATTCCAGGCGCGGTTCCCAAGGAGCAGATACTTCAAGCTATTGCAGAAGCGCGCAAAAATTCATAAAACAGTATAGTGGTGTTGCATGACGCCCTCATTATTTACTTAAGTCAGGGTCAGATATGTCCTCACCTCTTGCTGATATTCTTGTCATAAACGGTCCCAATCTTAATATGATTGGTACTCGTGAGCCTGAAATCTATGGGCATACTACCTTTGCAGATATCGAAAAGGCATCGCGCGAAGAAGCTGCCTCTCTTGGTGTCAGCCTTGACTGGATGCAATCGAATCATGAAGGCGAAATTGTCACAAGGATACAATCTGCTGTGACGCATAACCGTGCGCTGGTGATTAATGCAGCAGCCTATACCCATACATCAATTGCGTTACGCGATGCGTTGGGATTATTTTCCGGTCCAAAAATTGAAATTCATATCTCTAACATTCATCGCAGAGAGACCTTTCGCCACCGTTCAATGATTATTGATATGTGTGATGGAACAGTTGCCGGATTTGGCGCGATGTCTTATCAACTTGGCATTCGGGCAGCTGCTCACCTACTATCATCGCAGTAACCTTCCGACTATCACCATAATAATTAGTGTAATCATAATACCGCCTTACATACGAGCAGTTTAATCAGGAAACAGGACGACAATCATGGCACCAGCCTCAAAATCTAAAAACTTTGCTGTTGAATCAGCGTTCATGAACGAGCTTGTTACGCTTTTTTCTGATAGTGACCTGACAACACTTGAACTTGAAACAGATGAGATTGCTGTCAAATTATCGCGCGGCTCAGAAGGCGCTACAGTGATGATGCCGCAGATGGCTCAGATGGGTCAGCCCTTTGCAGCAGCTCCTGGCGCTCCTGCAACGCCTGCTGCGCCAGCTGTTGAAGCAGCGCCAGATGCCTCACATCCTGGGGCGGTCAAATCGCCAATGGTTGGTACAGTCTATGAAGGTCCCGAGCCGGGCGCGCCTGCCTTTATCAAAGAAGGCGATACGGTAAAAAAAGGCCAGACACTTTTCATTGTTGAAGCGATGAAGGTTATGAACCCTATTGCCTCAACGCTGGACGGCACGGTAACAAAAATTCTGGTTCAGAACGCACAGCCGGTTGAATTTGACCAAGCCCTTGTGATCATTGAGTAGAAAAAACACCATGTTTAATAAAATTCTGATTGCTAATCGCGGTGATGTTGCCTTGAGGGTCCTACGGGCTTGTAAGGAAATGGGAATTCAGACAGTGATTGTCCATTCCACTGCTGATGCTGAATCAATGCCGGTACGGCTGGCGGATGAATCTGTTTGTATCGGCCCTGCCGCCTCTTCAGAATCATACCTCAACATCCCGAGCCTTGTTTCAGCTGCTGCCATAACGGGCTGTGATGCTGTCCATCCAGGCGTTGGGTTTCTGGCCGAGAATGCTGATTTTGCTGATATTGTTATTGCTCATGGGCTTGCCTTTATTGGCCCAGAACCTGACCATATCCGCCAAATGGGTGACAAGGTTCAGGCAAAGATATCAGCTGCTGAAGCAGGGCTTCCGCTTGTACCTGGCTCACCTGGCGCTGTTCATACCATCGAAGAGGCACATAAACTCGCTGAAGGTATCGGCTTTCCGTTACTTGTGAAAGCGGCATCTGGCGGCGGTGGCCGCGGGATGAAAGTTGCGTTAAGCGCTGACGAATTATCAGTTGCCTTTTCATCAGCGCGCAGTGAAGCCAAGGCTGCCTTTGGTGATGATACTGTCTATCTAGAACGCTATCTTGATAATCCGCGCCATATCGAAGTTCAGGTTATTGCAGATTCGCACGGCAATGCTGTGCATTTGGGCGAGCGCGAATGCTCTGTGCAACGGCGCCATCAGAAGCTATTTGAAGAAGCCCCCTCGCCGGCATTAACAGATGTTCAGCGGTCTCATATTGGTATGATTGCGGCCGAGGCAACCCAGAAAATGGGCTATCTTGGCGTTGGAACAATGGAATTTCTTTATCAGGATGGTGAGTTTTTCTTCATTGAGATGAATACACGCCTTCAGGTTGAGCATCCGATTACCGAAGCCATTACCGGCATTGATCTTGTCACAGAACAAATCAAAATTGCTGCTGGCGGCGTATTGCCCTTCACACAGGATGAAGTAACCTTCACCGGCCATGCTATCGAATGCCGGATTAATGCTGAACATCCTGAAACATTTATGCCAACGCCGGGCAAGGTTGAATATTACCATGCCGCTGGCGGCGCCGGCGTTCGGGTTGATACGATTTTATATTCTGGGTATAAAATCCCGCCTTATTATGACAGCCTGATTGCCAAGCTAATTGTTCATGGCCGCGATAGGGACCATGCTCTTGCGCGCCTGCGTCTTGCCTTGCAGGAATTCGTAGTGGAGCCAATGCCAACAACCCTTGACCTACATCGCAGGCTGGTTGATGCAGATGCCATTAAAACAGGTAATTACTCTATTAAGTGGCTGGAGCAGGAGTTCCTGACAAGCTAAGGCAGGCTATGACTGAGACCTATGCCTATTCACCGGAAACAATCATCAAGGCCTATAGCCTTGGTGTCTTTCCCATGGCTGAGAGCCGCGATGATCCTGAAATTAATTTCTATGAGCCAGAAATAAGAGGGGTTCTTCGGCTTACCCCGCCACATATTCCGCGCCGGCTCCTCAGACTTGTACGACAAAAACCCTACCGCATCACGCTAGATACAGATTTCAAATCAGTTATTGAGGCATGTGCTGCGCCGAGCAATACCCGCGATGATAGCTGGATTAACCCAGAAATAGTCACGCTTTATTGTGCCCTTCATAAAATGGGATTTGCCCATTCAGTTGAGGTGTGGGACGGCGATGCGCTTATTGGCGGGCTTTATGGTGTTAGGCTCGGGCGGGCGTTCTTTGGCGAGTCTATGTTTTCACGCCGCAGCAATGCATCAAAAATTGCCCTCACCCATTTAATAGCGCGGCTATATTATGCGGGCTATACGCTACTGGATGCACAATTCTCCAACGACCATCTGATGCAGTTTGGCCTCGAGGAAATACCAAAAGAGATTTTTAAAGCCCGGCTTGCTGAGGCGCTATCAGCCCCCGCCGCCTTTCCGTCTGATATATCTGAGGATGTGGCGCTGGCTTACTTAGCGCAGGTCAGAACAGATACATCATAGACAGCATGCTCAAGGCTGGAGACAGCTGGACTTGAGGCAAACATCCACCCAGAAAAAACGGTTTGAGGCGGTATCTTAATATCATAACCCACATCTTGAATGGTCAGAAACGCGGTATTTTCAGGAGGCTCTTCTGGCGGGCGATAGGCACAGTGATGTGCTGTAATCTGAAGCGTCCCAAACTGGGCTGTACTGCCAATTTCTATTGGTAGCCTGCCAATTCGCGCTGTAACCTTATCAAGGGTTTGCAGGGTGAGTATAGTGCCTGCACGCCATGTTACTGCTTCGCTTGTAATGGTCTGATTGAACCGGCTTGACTGCGACTGAGCAAGGCCAAGCTGTGGCGAGGAAAATATCCAGAGCAGGGCCGCTAAAAGCCCTGTTATTATCGGTACTCTGGTGATTATCATCTGGCTTGCGTTCTTAATTACCGCCACCACCTGATCCCTGAAAGACAACTTTACCCAGCAAATCAGTAAGGCTAACAGGATCGCTCGTATCATAAATTGTAGTACCAGCTTCTAATATAGCGTCATCAGCGCCCGGTATAAGTTCTAGAAAATTGCCGCCAAGCAAAGACGCTGCTGTTATTCTGGCAGAGGTATCCGCAGGCAATTGGATATCATCATTTATGCGCATTTCAATACGTGCGGTAAATGTTTGCGGGTTGAGAGACTGGCCAACAATCCGGCCAATTTTAATCCCTGATAAGCGCACATCATCACCAACGGTTAGCCCGCCTGTCGTGCCAAATTCAGCATCAATCGCATAGCCGTCTGCCGTGCTCATTCCAGCTGTCTGATATACCATAAAACTAAAGAAGGATGCCCCAAGAAGGACAACAGCGCCCATCACGATTTCGATAATATTACGTTGCATTAATCGCTGTCCTTCTTGCGCTGTTAGTAAAAAATAACGGTAAAGCCATTATTAGACTAAAATATGGCATGATCTCAGGATGGTTGCCACGGCTCATAATCGCCGGTAGCCGCTGCCCGCTTTCCGCCTTTAAGCACATGCCCAGCCGGGCGATGAGCATAGCGTGTTCCTGTCAGGTTTGGTACATGCTCCTGCTGCCAGTCATATCGCGCATAGCCGTCTGCCGGCGGCGGTGACTGTTCTGTATGATGCAGCCAGCCATGCCAATCCGATGGCACTTTAGAGGCTTCAACACGACCTTTGAAAATCACATAGCGTGATGTGCGACCGCCGCGAACAGCTTTGCGCGTTTCATAATAGCTATTACCAAACGTATCCTGACCGATAAGTTGGGCTGATAGTTTAATCGCCAGCTTAGAGATAAAATTCATGAAACGTTCCTTTTTGCCGAAACCATCGAGAGGCTAATGCGTTGCTTATACCCCGCCTAGCAGATTTTAAAAAGGGGGCATTGCTCAGTCTTATCTCACACACCGAAACAGTCGCAGCAGACATCTGAGAATAGCGCCAGATTATCGGCCTTAATAGGCTCATAATTGACGGAAACCT
>DGJU01000069.1:12267-19461 GCA_002387605.1 Alphaproteobacteria bacterium UBA4588
TGGCAGGAACTACCCAACACACCCACACATTAGCACCCCAGAAGATTTGAGCGCGGTCAAGCGAAAAAACTACAAAAATAAGCGATCTCTTGCATTGCAACATCACCCCATATCATGTAGTCTACATACTCACAAACACAATATATAGTGTGTTTATAGGTTAAATGCACCGTGTAACTAACGGTTTTTCATTATTTTTTTGGTGAGCTACACAGAGGTCAGAGATGCGCTTTGAGAGACAATTTACTACTGCCGGAACCCACCCTTACAACGATGTTCCTTTTCGTACGGCATCAAGTGAAATTCGCAACCCCGATGGAACAGTTGTGTTCTCAGCTGAAAACGTCGAGGTGCCAGAACAATTCAGTCAGGTTGCAACAGACATTCTGGCTCAGAAATATTTTCGGAAAGCTGGTGTGCCAGCTGCGCTGAAGAGAATCGAAGAAAACGACGTACCATCATGGCTATGGCGTTCGGTTCCCGACGAAGCTGCATTGGCAAAATTACCAGCAGAAGACCGCTATGTCGGCGAATCATCTGCAAAGCAGGTTTTTAACCGCCTGGTCGGTACATGGACATATTGGGGCTGGAAAGGTGGCTATTTCACCGCAGAAGAAGACGCCCAGACTTATTATGATGAAATGAGCTTCATGCTGGCATCACAGATGGCAGCGCCAAATTCCCCACAATGGTTCAATACCGGTCTGCATTGGGCCTATGGCATTGATGGCCCAAGTCAGGGTCACTTCTATGTTGATTTTGAATCTGGTAAAATGGTGCGCTCAAAATCCTCTTATGAGCATCCTCAGCCACATGCCTGTTTCATTCAGGCTGTCAGTGACGATCTGGTCAATGAAGGCGGCATCATGGATTTGTGGGTGCGTGAAGCGCGCCTGTTTAAATATGGCTCAGGCACTGGTTCAAACTTCTCGCGTCTGCGTGGTTCAGGCGAGAGCCTGTCAGGCGGCGGCAAATCATCAGGTTTGATGAGCTTCTTGAAAATTGGTGACCGCGCGGCGGGCGCCATCAAATCAGGCGGCACAACACGCCGTGCGGCCAAAATGGTCACTGTTGATATCGATCATCCTGATATCGAAGAATATATCGACTGGAAAGTTGTCGAAGAGCAAAAGGTTGCGGCGCTGGTTGCAGGCTCAAAACTTGCCCAAAAGCATATGAGTGAAGTGATGTCTGCTTGTGTTGATGCAACAGATATTTCAGACGAAGACAGATATAACCCGCGCGCTAACAAACCGCTGAAAAAGGCTATTCTGTCTGCTCGTAAATCAATGATCCCTGAAAACTACGTGCAACGGGTTATTCAGTTTGCGCAGCAGGGTTTCACTGAAATCGACTTCAAAACCTATGATACAGACTGGGACTCAGACGCCTATCTGACAGTCGCAGGTCAGAACTCAAATAACTCAGTACGGGTCACAAATGACTTCCTGAACGCTGTTCTGGAAAAAGGTGACTGGGAGCTTATCCGTCGCACAGATGGTAAGGTTTCAAGCCGGGTTAGTGCGAGCGAGCTGTGGGACAAAATTGCCCATGCTGCATGGGCTTGTGCTGATCCTGGCCTGCAATATGATACAACCATCAATGAATGGCATACATGTCCTGCAGGGGGCCGCATTAATGCGTCTAACCCGTGTTCAGAATATATGTTCCTTGATGATACAGCCTGTAACCTTGCATCCCTCAACCTGATGCAGTTCCGCCATGAAGATGGCAGCTTTGATATTCAGCGCTTTGAGCATGCCGTTCGGCTTTGGACATTGACGTTAGAAGTATCCGTGCTGATGGCGCAATTCCCGTCAAAGGAAATTGCCAGAGGGTCATATGACTACCGGACATTGGGTCTCGGCTTTGCAAATATTGGCGGATTGCTAATGGCAGCTGGCTACTCTTATGACAGTGATGAAGCGCGCGGCTTATGCGGCGCTATCTCAGCTGTTATGACGGGCCGTTCCTATGCGACCTCTGCTGAAATTGCCTCTGAGGTTGGAACCTTCCCGCGTTATGAAGATAATGCTGATAACATGCTACGCGTGATGCGTAATCACCGGCTTGCCGCATATGGCAAATCAGAGGGTTATGAGGGCTTGTCTGTTCTGCCAGTTGCTCTTGCTCATAATGACTGCCCTGACAAAAACCTCATCACAGCAGCTATGGCAGCATGGGATGATGCGGTTGCGCTCGGCGAGAAGCATGGCTATCGTAACGCTCAGTCAACCGTGATCGCGCCAACCGGCACAATCGGCCTTGTAATGGATTGTGACACAACAGGTATCGAGCCAGACTTTGCCATCGTAAAATTCAAGAAACTGGCCGGTGGTGGTTACTTCAAAATCATTAACCGGGTTGTTCCAGAGGCACTATCACGCCTTGGCTATACAAAAAACCAGCAACAGGACATTACCCGTTATGCGGTTGGTCATGGCAACCTTGAGAGCTGTCAGTCAGTGTCGATTAATGCATTGAAGGATAAAGGCTTCACAGACGCCATTTTAGCAAAGCTTGCTGGCTCACTTGAAAATGCATTCGATATCAAGTTCGCCTTTAACCGCTATGGTTTGGGTGATGATTTCTGCCGTGATACACTTGGTTTCACAGATGAGCAATTGAATGATTTCGACTTCAACATGCTTGAAGCTCTTGGTTTCAGCAAAGAAGAAATCGAAGCAGCCAATATCCATGTATGTGGCGCGATGACACTCGAAGGCGCACCGCATCTAGATGACGCTCATCTGTCTATCTTTGATTGTGCTAATGTGTGTGGTCGGATTGGCAAGCGGTTCTTGTCAGTTTCAAGCCATATCACAATGATGGCAGCCTCACAGCCATTCATCTCAGGCGCGATTTCCAAGACAATCAACATGCCAAATAACGCAACGGTTGAAGAATGTGGAAAAGCCTACATGCAGAGCTGGAAGCTCGGCCTGAAAGCAAACGCACTCTACCGTGATGGCTCAAAACTCAGCCAGCCTCTCTCATCAGCTCTGGTTGATGATGACGATATGGAAGAGTTTGAAGATGCAGTTGCCTCACCGCAGGCAGCAGCTGTAACGCCGGTCGTTGAGAAGATTGTTGAAAAAATCATTGAACGTGAGCGTATCATTCGCAGTGAAGATCGTGAGCGCCTGCCTCATAGACGCAAAGGCTACACTCAGAAAGCATCTGTTGGTGGTCACAAGGTCTATCTGCGGACAGGTGAATATGAAGATGGACGTTTGGGTGAAATCTTCATCGATATGCATAAAGAAGGCGCAGCCTTCCGCTCATTGATGAATAATTTCGCAATCGCTGTCTCCATTGGCCTGCAATATGGTGTGCCACTAGAAGAGTTCGTTGAAGCCTTCACCTTCACCCGCTTTGAGCCACAAGGTATTGTGACAGGAAATGATGCGATTAAAATGTCGACATCAATCCTTGATTATACGTTCCGTGAGCTAGCAATTTCCTACCTCGACAGGCACGACCTTGGTCATGTCAGCATGGCTGATCTGGAAATGGACACAACAGGCGGCGGCGAAGCCCAATCAGCGCTCGTCAACAGAGTGACAAGCCGTGGCTTCATCCGGAAACAAGGCCTTGTTGTCTATTCAAGTGGTGCAGGACAAGCAGCATCAGCTGTTGCAACAGCAGCACCTGAAGCAGCAACCAGCCTGAAACCGGCTCCTGCAGAAGCAACAGCAACAGCTGCTGTAATGGGTGCTGCGTCTGTGACAGACCAAATCCAGCAAGCCCGGATGCAAGGGTATGAGGGTGAGAGCTGTCCTGAATGCCAGAACTTCACACTAGTACGGAATGGTACTTGCCTGAAATGTAACACCTGCGGCTCGACAACAGGCTGTAGCTAAGCGAAGCGGACAGCACAGGCCCAGCAAATAGCAGTCTAGATGCTAGATGCATGATAAAATAATAAAAACCAGCCAGGTCTTTCTTGGCTGGTTTTTTTATGGCTGATGGCTATTTCGTTATCGGCGCCCTGCACAGGACCCTTGCATTGGCTGGCCGGCTCATGTCATTGTCGGTGCATCATTTTATGACGTTTATCATGCGTCTTCTATCCCATGAAACGGAGATTATTCCATGACATCATCTGCTGAACAGAACCTTGCAAGCCTTGGCATTACACTACCTGAAGCCCCTTCGCCTGCCGCTAATTATGTTCCCTATGTTATTGTTGGTGACATGGTCTATGTGTCTGGACAGGTGCCCTTTGTGAATGGCGGATTACAAGTTACCGGCAAGGTTGGCGATACTGTCACAATTGAGCAGGCTGCAGGAGAAGCCCGTATTTGTGCTATCAATCTGATAGCCCAGCTTAAAGCTGCGTGTGGCGGAGATTTATCGCGGGTCGTTCAGGTTGTAAAGCTTGGCGGGTTTGTCGCTTGTACAGCTGATTTTACTGACCAGCCGGAAGTCATGAATGGCGCATCAAACCTGATGGTAGAAGTATTTGGAGATGCAGGTCGTCATGCACGCTTTGCTGTGGGAACAAACGCCTTGCCACGTGGTACTTGTGTTGAAGTAGAAGGCATTTTTCAGATTAGCTAAGCCGCAAGATAGCCGTAAATTAGTTTTGCGGGCTTGCCATTGGCGGATGTCTGAGCCATATCACTGTTATGCAAAACCCGCCCTCCCATGCTGATAATACCGCACCTGCTATGGCGGCTGGCCTTACGGTTGTGGCAATATCATCTCTTGGTGATATAGACCCGAATGAATGGGATGCGCTGGTACCAGATGCGCATCCTTTTTTGCTCCATGCCTTCCTTTTAGCCTTAGAAGAAAGTCGCTCTGTGGGGGCTGATACAGGCTGGGAGCCGCTTTATCTAACAGCCCGGACCCAAGAGGGAGCCTTGGTGGCTGCCCTGCCTAATTATGTAAAATATAACTCCTATGGCGAGTATGTTTTTGACCATGCATGGGCCAACGGGTTTGAGCGGGCGGGCGGGCATTATTATCCAAAATTTCTGACAGCCATCCCTTTTACGCCGGTGCCGGGACCGCGCCTGCTGAGCCGGGAGCAGAACCCCCAGCTTGCTGGTGCAATGGGCGCTGCGCTTACCGAGCTTGCCCAGAATAATGATATATCATCCGCCCATATTAATTTCCTGTCTGATGCTGATAGGGCTGTTCTTGATGCGCAAGGATGGATGATACGCAAAGGTGTTCAGTTCCATTGGCATAATCACGGCTATCAGCAGTTTGATGATTTCCTTGCCGCCTTATCATCACGTAAACGCAAAAATATCCGCAAAGAACGCAAGAGTCTTGCAGATGACGGCGTGCGCTTTCTGCAGCTTACCGGCGATGATATTACCCAGCAGCATTGGGATAAATTCTATGAATTCTATCTTGCGACGATTGATAAAAAATGGGGGGGAGCTTACTTAACCCGCGGATTTTTCGACCGCATTGGACAGCATCTTGCCGATAAAATCCTACTTATCATGGCTGAACAAGATGGCGATATTATTGCAGGCGCCTTGAATTTTATTGGCCATGATGCCCTTTATGGACGTAATTGGGGGTGCTTGCGCGAACTGCCTAATTTACATTTTGAGACATGCTATTATCAGGCAATTGATTTTGCTATCCGCACCGGGCTATCGCGCGTAGAAGCAGGGGCACAAGGCATACACAAAGTCCAACGCGGCTACGTGCCTGTGATTACCTATTCGGCGCACTGGATTGGCCATGAAGCCTTCTCAAGCGCCGTTCAGCGCTTCCTTGAGCAAGAAAACAGGCTTGTAGAGGACGAAGCACGGATCATCACGCAACATTCGCCCTACCGGACACCAGACCCATCCTAACCGATTATCCGTGCTAGACAGGCTCGCTGCGTTTTGCTTTCTGTTTGCCGCGTGGCTCATGCGGGCTTACATCCAGTACAAGCTTATTATCGGCAACTGTTACCTTCACGATACCGCCAGACGTCAAATCGCCGAAGAGCAGATGGTCTGCCAGCGGCTTTTTGATTTCTTCTTGGACAACACGGGCCAGAGGGCGCGCCCCAAAGGTTGGGTGATAGCCCTTCTTTGAGAGCCAGTCACGTGCTGCTGCATCAAGATCGATTTCAACGTTTCTGTCGGTAAGCTGGGCTTCGAGCTGCATGATAAATTTATCAACAACCATCCGCACGACTTCTGGCGGCAAGGTTGCAAACGGAATAACAGCATCCAGCCGGTTACGGAATTCAGGCGTAAAGGCTTTTTCTATCGCTTCACTATCCGCATCAATCTTAGTGCCGCGGCCAAACCCAATCGCCTGTTTAGACATTTCGGTTGCACCGGCATTTGTTGTCATGATGAGAACGACATTCCGGAAATCAACTGACTTCCCATTACTATCTGTCAGCTTGCCGTGATCCATTACCTGCAGCAGAATATTAAACAGGTCTGGATGGGCTTTTTCAATCTCATCAAGCAACAGAACAGCATGCGGTGTCTGGTCGATGGCGTCTGTTAGCAGTCCGCCCTGATCAAACCCTACATAGCCCGGAGGCGCGCCAATAAGGCGGCTCACTGTGTGGCGTTCCATATATTCTGACATATCAAACCGCACGAGCTTCACACCAAGCGTTTCGGCAAGCTGGCGGGCGGCTTCTGTTTTACCAACACCTGTCGGACCAGAGAACAAGTAATTGCCGATTGGCTTTTCAGGCTCACGCAATCCGGCACGTGATAATTTAATCGCTGAGGCAAGTGCTGACAGGGCATCATCCTGCCCAAACACCATACGCTTCAAGTCAGACTCCAAAGAGGCCAGCACAGATTTATCATCACGGCTTACATGCTTGGAGGGGATGCGCGCCATGGACGCTAATGTCGTTTCGATTTCTTTCTGGCCGATAACCTGTTTCCGGCGTGATTTTGGCATCAGCATCTGAGCAGCCGCCGCCTCATCAATAACGTCAATCGCTTTATCGGGAAGCTTTCTGTCATTAATATACCGGGCTGAAAGCTCAACCGCTGTTTTGATTGCTGCTGCGGTAAAACGCACATTATGATGCGCCTCATAGCGGGATTTAAGCCCTTGCAAGATTTTGATTGTGTCCGGAATTGTCGGCTCTACCACATCAATTTTCTGGAACCTGCGAGCAAGAGCGCGATCTTTTTCAAAATAGGAGCGGAATTCTTTATAGGTCGTAGACCCAATACAGCGTAGCCCCCCTGTCTGCAG
>DGJU01000069.1:19533-28411 GCA_002387605.1 Alphaproteobacteria bacterium UBA4588
ATAATAGTATGAATTTCATCAATGAACAGAATCGCCTGCTCATCTTCTTCAACTTGTTTCATCACCGCTTTCAGGCGTTCTTCAAAATCGCCCCTGTAACGCGTTCCTGCCAGAAGCTGGCCCATATCAAGAGAATAGATGACAGCCTCAGCCAAGACGTCCGGCACATCGCCTGTTGCAATCCGCAACGCAAGGCCTTCTGCAATCGCTGTTTTGCCAACACCCGGATCGCCAACATAAAGCGGGTTATTTTTTGTCCGGCGGCATAAAACCTGAATGGTTCTATCAACTTCGCTATCCCGGCCAATAAGCGGATCAATCCGGCCTTCACGCGCCTTTGCCACTAGGTTTACTGAATATTCCGAGAGCGGATCTGACTTTGCGCGCTCCCCTTCCGCATTATCATCCACAGAACCATCGGCGCCCTCAACAGGCTCGCCTGTGCCATGGCTCAGATAGCTTACTGCATCGAGACGTGAGAGGTTGAGAGAATTCAAGAACCAGACAGCATGACTTTCCCGCTCCGAATACATCGCGATCAGAACATTGGCAGCCGTTGCAACGCCCCGGCCTGATGACTGGGTATGGATAATGGCGCGCTGAACAACACGTTGAAAGCCAGAGGTAGGCTGAACTTCCAGATCTTCAGCAGGATTTACAATAGAGGTAAATTCCTCTTCGATATGGCGACTGAGTAATTCGCGAAGTTGCGGCACATCAACCTTGCAGCCATGCAATACATCCAGCGCATCAGGGTCGTCCGTCATCGCAAGCAAAAGATGCTCTAATGTTGCAAATTCATGGGCGCGCTCTCCTGCAAGTGACAGGGCACGGCGTAATGTTTCTTCAAGATCTTGCGAAAGCATCGCGCTGCCTACTCCTTTTCAAGCTGCAATTGCAGCGGATGTTCATTTTTACGGGCAAAGGTCATAACCTGATCCGCTTTTGCTTCTGCTACTTCATAAGTAAAGATACCGCAAACACCGACACCGCGCTGATGCACATGCAGCATGATACGCTGCGCTGCTTCGGTATTATGCCCAAAAAAGCGCTGCAATACCATGACGACAAATTCCATCGGCGTGTAATCATCATTGAGCATAAGAACGCGATATAGCGCAGGCTTCTGAGTCTCAATTTTCGTATCGAGAACCACACCTCCATTATCATCATTATCAAACCGTTTCTCGTTACTCATAACATCCTGACCTGCGGGCATCCGAAATTGTTTACTCTTCCCTATGATATTGGCATTTAAATTGAATGGGAAAGAGGGTGTCGAAATTTTTTTCACTGAATTTATGTTCTGATGTCAGAACATAGGGTTGTTTCTACTGTTAAGACTAGTATGATTCATTATGATAGCCTTACCGTTAGATGTCTATTTGGCTCGGTAAATTCTTTGACTGTCCATAAGAGTGTTTTATGAAAATAAGTTCATACTATCATGTTTTCATTGGATTTATAGTGTTTTTTGGGCTTCATTTTTCGGCTATTTCAGATGCCTTTGCTAACCCACGCTATGCATCGATCATTCTTGAAGAGTCATCGGGAAAGGTCTTATTTTCGCGCAATGCGGATAAACAGCTTCGTCCTGCCTCCCTCACAAAAATAATGACACTTTATTTAATGTTTGAAGCCTTACAGCAAAAAAAGGTGACAATGGGCACGCGGATGAAGGTCTCCAGGACAGCGGCAAGCCGGTCGCCATCAAAACTTTATCTGAAGCCCGGACACACAATTACCGTTAAAAATGCTATTCTCGCTCTGGTTACGAAATCAGCAAATGACGTTGCAACCGTTGTTGCTGAGCATCTTGGCGGTGGCAGCGAGCGTGAATTTGCCCGCAAGATGACGCGTAAAGCAAAATCACTTGGGATGAGCAGAACCATTTTCCGGAATGCCTCTGGCCTCCCCCATAGTAGCCAATATAGTACAGCGCGCGATATGGCACGTCTTGGGATGGCTGTCAGACGTGATTTTCCGCAGTATTTTCATTATTTCAGCCGTACCCAGTTTAACTGGAACGGGCGTAAATTCAAAAATCATAACCGGCTTCTGAAAACCTTCCAAGGGACAGACGGCATCAAAACCGGCTATACCAACGCTGCCGGCTTTAATCTTGTTGCCACGGCTGAGCGTAATGGCGTGCGGCTGATAGGGGTTGTGTTTGGCGGTAAAACCGGTCGTAGCCGTGATAAGCATATGGTCTCTATTCTGGGTAAGCAGTTTAAGCGGGTGAAGACTATTCAGGTTAAGCGCCTGCCTGCCCCGTCATTACCTGCGCCGCGCCCAGCAGAAATTCTGCAGGCTGCTGCCAAGCCAGCACCTGTTGGCGTGCGCGCGCCGGTGTCTTCAGCGTCCCAGCCAGCTACAGCGCCCCTTAGCGTTGCCGCCCCGCCCCGTCCGCCGCGCATTCTAGATGCACCGCCCCAGCAATGGAGCATTCAAGTTGGCAGTTTCTCACGCCGTATTTCAGCCCATAAGGCTGCAATTTCAGCACGCCGGACAGCAGGGACTGTATTAACCCGCCGCCCTGCCCAATTATCGCTTGTTATACATGGCCAGATACCACTTTGGCGTGTTCAGTTCAGAAAGCTGGAGGAAGATGAGGCACGTGCTGCTTGTGCTGCTCTATTCAGTGCCGGCAGCGCTTGCATCGCCCTGCCTGATGACGTTCTTGCTGAAACAAGCTAGTATGCGCTAGTGAAAATCTCTACTTTTTAGCGTGAGGGCATGGCGATCTGCTGTCTGTAATTGGGTCAGATAATGATCACAATGATAAAGAGCCTCAGCAATAAAATGGATAATCTGCCCCTGTTTTTGTACCCGCCCTTTTACCCCAAGCAGGTGCGCGCCAATAACAGCTTGTCTGAATTGCTCGACAAGCCCTCCCCAGATAATGACATTGACACATCCCTGCCCGTCTTCGAGCGTAATGAACACAGTCCCATTTGCTGTTCCCGGGCGTTGGCGCATTGTCACAAGCCCAAGAATGTTGAGCCTCCGGCCATTACGGGCGCCAGCTATATCAGAGCAGGTCTGCCAGCCTTCAGCGATGAAATGCGGTGCCAGCACATCTACCGGATGCGCTTTTAAAGAAAGTCCTGTTGACTGATAATCTTGTGCAACTGTCTCGCCAAGTCCGGCAACAGGCAAGGCAGCTGCACTATCGGTATCGCGGGGGTCTTCTGGCTGTTCACTTCTGGCAAATAACGGCAGTGTATGCAGGGTCTGACGAGTCATTTTTCGGACCTGCCATAATGCCTGACGTGCTGTCAGCCCAAGCGAGCCAAACCCATCACCGCGGGCAACTGCTTCAATTGCCCGCCCAGAGACATCTGCCCAGCGCAGAACATCCTCAACTTTATGATAACCGTCATTCCGGCAGGCAGCAATACGCCGGCCTTCTGCTTCACCCAGCCCTTTAATCAGCCGCAATCCAAGCCGGACCGCATATCGTGAATGTGTTGTCGGCTCTAATATCGTATCCCAATCAGACTGGTTAATATCAATGGGGCGGACATCCACGCCGCTACGTTTTGCTTCGGCAACGAGCTGGGAAGGGCTATAAAACCCCATTGGCTGGGCATTTAAGAGTGCCACAGTAAAGACATCCGGATAATGGCATTTCAGCCAGGCAGACGCATATACCAGAAGGGCAAAGCTGGCGGCGTGAGATTCAGGAAAGCCATAGGTGCCAAAGCCTTCAATCTGACGAAAACATCGCACAGCAAAATCAGGATCATAGCCACGCGCAACCATGCCATTCACCATTTTATCAAAAAATCCGTGAATTTCGTCATTTTTGCGAAAAGTTGCCATTGCCCGCCTCAACCTGTCAGCTTCTTCTGGGCTAAAGCCTGCTCCTACAATTGCAATTTTCATTGCCTGTTCCTGAAAAAGTGGCACACCAAGGGTACGCTCAAGTACATTGCGTAATTCATCAGACGGATATTCAACAGCTTCATGCCCTGCCCGTCTGCGTAAATAAGGATGCACCATATCGCCTTGTATTGGGCCTGGCCGGACAATCGCAACCTGCACAACCAGGTCATGAAAAGACCGCGGCTGAAGCCGGGGAAGCATTGCCATCTGTGCCCGTGATTCAACCTGAAACACCCCGACAGACTGCCCCCGGCATAGCATATCGTAAGTTGCTTTATCTTCGGGCGGCAATGAAGCAAGGGTAAGGGGGCGCTGGTAATGACGGGCAAGAAGATGAAAGGCTGATTGCAGGCAGGTCAGCATACCAAGCGCCAGAATATCCACTTTCAGTAATCCCAGCGCATCCAAATCATCCTTGTCCCATTCAACAATCGTACGTGCCTGCATTGCAGCAGGACGGATGACACATAATGAATCAAGCCGCGTACGGGCAATCACAAAGCCGCCAACATGCTGTGAGAGATGCCGCGGGAAGCCGCGCAACTGACGCGCCAGATGCATTACCATTTTCAATAAGGGGTCATGCGGATCCAGTCCTGCAGCGTGAAGCATCCGCGCATCTGCTGTTGCATCAGCTGTCTTTTTACGGCCCCAGACTTGGGTTGATAGGATGCGTTGCACATCCCGGCTCAAGCCAAACGCTTTGGCTGTTTCAACAAAGGCCGATTTACTACGATAGGTTATCACTGTTGCTGCCAGACCTGTGCGGTGCCGCCCATACCGGTGATAAATATATTGGATAACTTCCTCCCGACGCTGATGTTCAAAATCAACATCAATATCAGGCGGCTCATTGCGGGCATCACTGACAAACCGCTCAAACAGAGGCTCAGACCGGGCAGGGTCAACAGATGTAATATGTAAACAATAGCAAATCGCAGAATTTGCAGCAGAGCCGCGCCCCTGACAGAGAATATTACGCGACCTAGCAAACCGTACAATATCAAATACCGTGAGAAAATAGGCGGCATAATCAAGCCGCCCAACAAGAGCTAATTCCTTTTTTAAGTAGCCCTTCACGATGTCTGGCACACCATCTGGATAGCGCGCTTTAGCGCCACGTTCTGTTTGATATTCAAGTTCTTGCAAGGCGGTGCGGTGTGCGCCGATGACTTCATCAGGATATTCATAGGAAATCTCAGAGAGCGAGAACTGGCAGCGGCGGGCAAGCGCATCTGCCTGTTTCAACGCCGCCTCATAGCCCCGCCAACGGCGCGCCATCTCATCTGGTGATAAAAGATGCCGTTCAGCATTCCGCGATAGAAGATAGCCTGCCTGCTGTAACACCTGCTTTTCACGAATACAGCTGAGCAGATCAGCAAGTGGCCGGCGCTCCGGCAGATGATAAAGAACATGCCCCAGCGCCACTAAGTTAAGCCCGTCTGCTACAGCCCATCTGGACAGCATTTCAAGGCGCGCTTCATCACAGCCATCACGCATGAGATAAGCGCCGGCATATAATGTTGCCTCAGTAATCAGGTTAATTTGCTGACACTGGGTACGATAATCAGCATCAGGATGTAGCGGCGGTACGGCAATTAGCTCAACATCACACGATAACCGTGCCAGCTCACCTTTATGAATGATGAGCGCATCTTTACTGGTACGCCCGGGCCGGCACATCACAGCACTCAAAAGCTGACATAAACTTTCATACCCCCCCCGGTTCCGGACATAGCAAATAACATCCGGCCCATCAGACAGCGTAATACACGCCCCTGCCAGAAGTGTTATCGCATCAGCCTCTGCTGCAAGATGCGCACGCACTAATCCAGCACAGCTATTAATGTCGGAAACACCAACAGACTGCCAGCCAAGACGGGCAGCTTGGCTTACTATTTCTGCCGGATGCGAGGCACCATGAAGAAAGCTGAAATTCGTAACACAGCCAAGCACAGACTGCGGGCGATAAGAAGAGGGGCCTGTTGCCATCACGCAAAAAATCCATGCAAATACCAGGCGCTATCCTCACCACGTTCAGGCAGGCCTTCACGATAAATCCAGAGCCGCGCCCCTTCATTTGTTTCTATCCGGTAATAATCGCGCGAGCGGGTTTTATGGGTGTCTATCTGCCACCAGCTTGGGCCAATACGCTCAGGACCAGTTGCCCGCCTCACCTGCCAGCTATGCTGACGCCATCGCACCATAACCGGCGGGTTATCCGGCAAAAGGGCTACTGCTTGTATCGGCTCAGGCGGATCAAGAAGCCTTACAGGACGCGGGGCAAGCATCTGGGCTGGAGAGGGCACCTGCCAGTCAAGATGCGGGCTATGCTTATCTATAGCCTGCGCTAATGTTGTACGGCGCTCTCTTTGTTCTGCCTGCCAGCTCTCTTGCGGCACCAGTCGTTGCACCCTATCTGGCCCTAATTTTGCAGCAAGAATATCAAGTAGCTGATCTGCTTTTTCAGCCTGTGCTGTCTGTGTATCTGTGCCAAGCAAGGCTGTAATACTTACCGCATCCGTTAGCCCATATGCCTGTATCCAGCTACAGGATAAGCCAAACTCAGCATCAATTTTCTCCGCAGCATCCGCACAGAGGCGGATCAGAAGTGCCAGCTCATTGCTAGGCCGTGAGAGATGATAGTGAAGCCGCGCACAACTGCCATCAACGCGTTGCCAGCCAATCTCAAACCAACGCGCTACTTGCTCTTTTTTCATTAATTTATCTGATAATTCAGCAAGCAGATCAGTAACCATCTGCGTAAGCCCCTCTAATCCGGCAAGCGGCTCTGCCCAGTGCTGGGCAACATAGACAGGTTGGCGCTCTTTAACAGGCTGCAGCGGTTCAGCTACATCGCCTAATAGCTGATCAACACGCAGGAGGAAATTAGCTGTTAGGCGGACACTAAGAGCCGCACGCCGCAGTGCAAAAATATCGCCTATCTTGCGCAAACCTGTCTGCATAAGAATAGCTTCATCAGCCGCAGATAGGCGCAAGGCCGCAACCGGCAGTGATGATAGATAATCCGAAAGGGCCGCACGCCGGATAGGCGCAATAACACCAGAAGGCGCCGCGTCATGATAATGTGCCAAAGCCCATGCAGCGCCATATGTCGGGGCAACTGCACTAGATACATCCAATCCAGCATCCGATAATTTGGTGATGATGTCTGTTTGCACAGCTTCATATCCGCCAAACAGATGACTAGCACCTGTCAGGTCAAGCCAGAGACCACACTCATCTATACCGGCGAGCGGTGTATATCGGCGGCACCATTGTGCAAGAGCCAATAGGCACGCCCTATCCTTATCTGGCTCTACGGCATGAAACTGGGCTGATACACAATGCGTTCTGGCATCCGCAACAGACAGGCCGGGATATAATCCGGCTCTTTGTGCTGTCTGTGATACAAATAAAAGCCGGTCTGTCTGCTGTGCATGATGATAAAGCCCAACAGGAGTATCTGCTGGCCAACCTTGCTGGCGTATTAGTCTGGTTGTTGGCAGAAACGGCAGGAATAAATACAGTATCTCGCGCGCTTTAGATGCAAGCTTTGCTCCGGCATGTGCAGATGAAGAGGCACCTATCCTGTCATGTAAAGAAACATTCATCCAGACCAGCCTATCGGATATTATAGGCTGGCTGCTGGGATAGCCAATTTGCCCGACTATTTAGCAACTGATCTGCTGGTGGCTGTACCGGTCTATCAACTGACTTCTCGAGCGGCAGAAACCGCCCACTAACCCAATCCCATTTTATGGTTTCAGAAGCCGGCCGTCCTGCTTTGGCATAATGCAAAGAGGCCTGCCATGAGGGCCGCCAGTCATACCCATCAGCTACAGATGCCGCACAAAGCGGGGCCGCATAAGGGCTGATATGCCAGCCCGTCTCAAACCCACATACAGGCGCAGGCGGTCCAAGAAGCATCCCTATCGTACCGCTCATGCGTGCCGCCCGACGTGTTCGCCGCGCCCACCGCTGCCATAAATCAGATTGGCGCGATAACATGCCATATTCGCCAACAACAGCAGCAAGCCCATCTGTCTGCAAGGCTTCTTCAAAAGCCGACATACATCGTGCCGGATGCGATTCGTGAACAAAAATAAGCTGCGCCGGATTAATTCCTATCTGACGCAGGCCTTCAGCAGACAAACTACCTGTCATACCGGCATGAGGCGGCGCGCACCAGATAACAGGCCGGTCAGGATAAAGCATCATTACCTTACGCAGAAGCGCTAGCACAAAACCGGTCACGGCCCCGTTTATCATGCTGGGCAGAAGCGAATCGGCAGGCTTTCCCTGCGGGATAGCCGTGCGGCTAACAAGATGCACGCGCCCAAAACCAAGCCCACCCCCAAGCGCAGAATCAAATGCCGGTATATCACAGCTTAGACGCGCTGTTTGCCCCTGCTCTGCTGCAGTTATCCTATGCTTAAGCGCAGCAAACCTGTCCTTGCGATAGATAGTCTTATCACCCTCCTGAGGCAGACTATCTTGTGGGATATGATGCGGAGACATTTGTGTAATGGCGCTCTCCATGAGATAGCTACCCTTTGGTAAGATGACATATGTTCTTGTTTTGTTCTAATTTATGATGCCCTAAAATATGAGTCAAGGCATGATGCTGATAATAGCTACCAAAGGCCGCCGCTAATGCGTGCTATCGAACAGGCCTGAGCGCCGGCGCGTTAAGTCAAACCGTAATTTATGGCCACGGGGTGGGCGGCCACGATGCTGACAATTCTGGCGCTCACATACCTGACAGCCAAGACCTATCGGGGTAAGCGTTGGTGATTTGATATTAAGATTTGAGTCTGCATAACAGATATCTTTGGAAAATTTCAAATCACACCCTAGGGCAACAGCATAAATGGGCGTGCCGTAATGTGCTGGCTGTGTAAGAGGCGCCATTGAGGTACGGGCAATCGTAAAGAGCTTTTGGCCTTCTTCAAGCGATGCTGCCTGTGCCAGAATCTGGCCTGGTGTT
>DGJU01000030.1:0-3959 GCA_002387605.1 Alphaproteobacteria bacterium UBA4588
AAGAAAATTGTGGCAAAATTGCCGCGAAAGCGTCAAACGCTGTTTTTCTCTGCAACGATGCCCAAAAGTGTTTCTGCGCTTGCAGGCGACCTGCTTCATAAGCCGGTGAATGTGTCGGTAACAGCCCAAGCAACAACCGTAGACCGGATTGACCAGTCGGTTATTTTTACACCGCAAAACCATAAACAACTACAGCTGATACATCTGCTGTCTGATGAAGCCGTCACATCTGCTATTGTATTTACGCGCACCAAACACCGGGCAAACCGTGTGTCTCTTGCGCTCTCTAAGGCTGGCATTTCATCTGAGCCAATCCACGGCAATAAATCACAAGGTGCACGCCAACGCGCCTTGGGCGCTTTCAAGGCAGGCGAGATTAAGGCGCTGGTCGCAACTGACATTGCTGCGCGCGGTATTGATGTTGATGCTGTCTCGCATGTGATAAATTTTGAACTGCCTAATGTATCCGAAGACTATGTTCACCGGATTGGACGGACAGCGCGCGCTGGGGCGTCCGGCAATGCTATTTCGCTTTGTGCTCCGGATGAACGGGCCTTTCTTAAATCTATTGAGAAGCTTATCAAGCTCAGCATTTCTGTTGTCAAAGGCATAGAAGTGAGAGATGAGGATGTTCCTCCGCCAGAGCCACGCGGGCCACGGCCGCCTCGGCGGTCTGGCGGACCAGGCGGCGGGCGCGGCTCTCGCGGCGCCAAGCCATCAGGAGAACAGGGCGGGCGGCACAAAAGTGGTGGTCAGAAACGGAGACCAGCCAGCGCAGTCGGCCAAAAACAGCGTCCTGCCGGTAGCGGTAACGCCGGCGGCCGCCGGCGCTCACAAGCCCCAAAGACAGCTTAAAAGGCGTCTGGTAGGGCAGTAATCGTCACACCCAGAGTTGCTATTGCTAGGGTGATGAATGCTTTGTGAGTTAACAGATGCTGCTGCTTGAAGCCTAACACCATCTCATAAAAAAAGAGCGCCTCTGTGGTAAGAGACGCTCTTTTTTTTAGAGGTTTTTTATCAGCAGATTAGATGCTGCCTTTACCCATTTGCTTTGCAATATAGTCAGCCTGACGCATGGCGAGTGCCACAATTGTCAGGGTTGGGTTTTCAGCTGCACCGGTGGTGAACTGGCTACCGTCTGATATGAATAGATTATCGATATCATGTGTCTGACCCCATTGATTAACAACACCATCGCGCGCTTTTGCACTCATCCGGTTGGTACCCAGATTATGGGTTGATGGATATGGCGGAGTAGGCATTGTGCGTACCGCACCAACCGCATCATATACAGCCGCACCCTGTTTATAGGCATGGTTGCGCATTGCGATATCATTCGGGTGATCGTCAAAGTGAACATTCGGGACCGGCAGACCAAACTGGTCTTTTTCGGTTGCATGCAAGGTAACCCCGTTTTGTTCTTGCGGCATATCTTCACCAACAAGCCACATACCTGCCATCCGGTCATACCCATCCATTGCGGTTGAGAATTCACGGCCCCATGCACCCGGGTCAAGGAAGGCTGCCATAAAGGGTAGGCCAATCGATAGTGTTTCCATCTCATAGCCACCAACAAAGCCGCGTGACGGGTCATGACGTGATTCATCCTGGATGATCCCTGCCATCGTAGTGCCACGATACATATGCACAGGCTTATCAAAGATGGCATAAATTGAGCCTGTCATGTGGCGCATATAGTTTTTGCCAACCTGACCTGATGAGTTTGCTAGACCATCACTGAACATGGATGATGCAGAATTCAGCAACAGGCGCGGGCTCTCAATCGAGTTACCTGCTACACAGACAACCCGTGCTTTCTGCAGATGCTGGTTGCCATCCTTATCAGCATAGACAACACCTGTGACCTTACCAGTCTTATCATGCTCAATGCGCAGGACCTGACTATTGGGCCGAACTTCAAGCTTGCCAGAAGCTTCGCCTTTTGGAATTTCTGAATAGAGCGTTGACCATTTTGCTCCGGACTTACAGCCCTGAAAACAGAAACCGATTTGCTGACAAGCGCCGCGGCCGTCACGTGGCTCACTGTTAATCGCCATATTACCGGTATGGCATTCCGTATATCCCATCTTTTTGGCGCCAGCTTCAAATACCTTGAAGTTGTTATTGCCTGGCAGGCCTGGAATACCATTTGTGCGCGTGACGCCCATCCGGTTTTCAGCCTTGTCATACCATGGCGCAAGGTCTTTGCCTGTAATCGGCCAATCAAGAAGATTTGCTCCGGCAACTGCACCATAGTTGGTCAAGGCCTTCCATTCATGATCCTGAAAGCGCAGAGACGCTCCTGCCCAGTGAATTGTCGAACCGCCAACAGCTTTCACAATCCAAGATGGCAGACCAGCAAAGTCTTTGGCAATCCGCCAGTTGCCAGATGTTGTCCGCTTATCAAGCCATGAAATCTGGCCAAAGCTTCCCCACTCATCATTCTGGAAATCATCAATTTCGTGACGACCACCAGCCTCAAGCATCACGACATCAATGCCTTTGAGCGCAAGTTCAGTTCCAACCATACCGCCGCCAGCACCAGAGCCGATAACGACAACGACACTGTCATCTGTTAAATCATATTTATTCGCCATTTTTTTCTCTCCCCTAAACCTGGTCTAGCCAGTCAATGTCATCGAATCCGCGATACAGATATCCGCCTTTTGATGCGGACTCGCCTTCATATGCGAATTTTTCCCAGACCTGTTTATTATTATAGAGGCCAGTAATCAGGCTTCCCCGAACCTTCTGGAAAAAGCCTGAGCTTTCCATTGCGCGCAGAATAGCAACACGGTCAGCTTCCCAGCCAACATCAGAGTAAGGCATGCCATGTGCATCGTTTGCTGCTTTGTTTAACGCCGTAACGCCGTCTTCAAACAACGCCTTCTGACCAGCATCGCCAGCCGCAGCTTCGTCAAACGACGAGACGGCGAACGCGTAATAGTCATCAGTGAGGCGGTCATGGGGATAAATGTCACGTGACATCTGAACTAACGTAGCAAATGTCTCTGGCGTCAATGCCTTAGTTGTTGCTGCCCAGGCACCATTGCCGCCTGTGATAACACCTGTCGAACTGATCGACATGACAACGAGCGATGCACCAGCAGTGCCGAGAAGACTTCTTCTCGAAAAGGTTAAATCCTTTTTCTTAGTTTTCATTGATGTTTCCTCCTAATAATGAAAGCTTTTTTATTGTCTTAAGGCGGAAAGTTGCCTTCATATACTCTCCGCTACACGTATCGACCGTGCTTTTGAAGCACTTCGATTTTGTATCCGTCGGGATCCTGAACGAAGAAAAACTTCGCCATTAAGGCACCATCCCGGTGGAATTCCTTAACATCAGTGGGTGATAGGCCGGCGGCGGAAAACCGCTCATATTCTGCATCGACATCATCAACCGCGAGGGCAATATGGCCATAACCATCGCCATGCGTGTAGGGGTCAGTGCGGCCGTGATTAATTGTTAATTCAACTTCAAAATCATTTTCCGAATTGCGCAGATATATTAATGTAAATCCGTCAAATTCAAACCGGTCCGCAATATCAAGATCGAAAGCTGTTTTGTAGAAATGAACGGATTTTTCTTCGTTCAGTACCCGAACCATCATGTGAATTGCTTTTGCCATGTCTGTCTCTCAGTCTTTAAAGGTTGAAATATAGGAAATAAGGTCCGCGCGAATGGCAGCATCAGGCTGCTTGTACAGCATATATGTGCTTGGATAGACTGCTTTGGGCTTTGTAAGCCATTGGTCTAGTAACGCTGGCGTCCACACATCATTGCTAGCAGCAAGGTCTTTGGAATACTTAAATTTATCAAGATTGCCGACGGTCCGCCCCATAAGATTATAGAGATTGGGGCCTTGTCTGCGGCCACCATCTTTGATGATTGTATGGCAGGCACCACATTGCTTTTTGTAAAGCGCATCGCCTGCAGGCGCCCCTATAGCGGTTGCCGG
>DGJU01000030.1:4075-17962 GCA_002387605.1 Alphaproteobacteria bacterium UBA4588
CCCCCCAAAATTTACGGGTAAGCTACCGAATTATATCGGCTTTTTTCCTACCCTGACAAAAGGCTAGCACGACATTTTTTGCCGGTGGTATTACACCGGTACTACAACTAACTTACGACCACTAAGATGCTTTTGCAGTTGCTAGAGGCAAGAGGTCAGCTGATGCCACACTGCCACTTTTAAACATAAGACAGCAGCATCGAAGCAGTGAGGCAAAATTGGAAATCTCTCCATGAATCTCAAGTGCTTCAGAATAAAGTTGGGTAAGAAACTGTGCCTGTGTCATATTTTGAGCAGTAGCAATATCCTCAATAACTTCCCAGAATTTTGTTTCTAATTTCACGCTCGTTACATGGCCCATGAGGCGAACAGAGCGTGTTTCAAAAGCATAATTATTTGGATTTTGTCCGGCAAATATTTCGCACATTTTTTTCCCCTTTAGACTCTAAGGATGGCGCGAAATTTGAGGGTTGTCAATTTAATGCTAATTTTCCGCAAGCGATAAAAAAATCTCTAGCGAGGCTCATTTAATTATTTTGCAGAGTGGGCGCAGCGGCTAACAACATTTTCGTGTAATCATGTTGGGGCTTATGGAAAAGGTCATTCGGAGTAGCCTGTTCCACCAGAACGCCTTCCTTTAAGACACCTATGTTATTGGCCATAGTAGAAATAACAGCAAGGTCATGGGAAATGAAAAGATAGGTAAGCGAAAAGTTTTTCTGAAGGTCTTTTAGCAAGTTTAGAACCTGAGCTTGCACTGAAACATCCAAGGCCGATGTTGGTTCATCGCAAATTATTATCTCAGGTTCAGACGCGAGGGCCCGAGCAATGGAGATACGTTGTCTTTGTCCGCCAGAAAATTCGTGTGGGTACTTCTTAATATCACGCTCTGACAACCCCACCTGCTCCAGTAACTCAATGACACGTTTATGTTGATCATTTTCATCTTTAATCAGGCCAAAGGCTTTTATCGGCTCGTTAATAATATTTCCGATTTTCCACCGAGGGTTAAGACTTGCATAGGGTGACTGAAACACCATTTGAGTTTTTCGCCTTAAGGCATTCATCGATGCTTTTTCGAGGTTAGCATCATTAAAATTTTTATTATCGATGATAACAGACCCACTCGTTGGCATGAGTAAGCCAGCGACCATTTTTGCGATTGTTGACTTGCCAGAACCACTTTCACCGACAAGTGCATATGTCTCACCTTTTTCGATCTGAAAATTCACACAGTCTACGGCTGTCAAAATCCGTTTCTTTTGACCTGTTATTGTCCTTACAATCCATGGTTCAGATAAATCAAATAGGCGTGTTAATTGGTTAACGGTGACAAAGCTCACAACGTTCCTCCTGGTTTTTCTGACAACCAGCAAGAGACCCGCGCATCAAAGAGTGGGGGTCTGTGTTTTTGGCATTTATCACGGGCATGCTCACACCTTGGATGAAAGGCGCAGCCATCTGGAACATCGTCAATATCAGGCATCGCGCCTGGAATTTGGAATAGTTTTTTATCAAAAGAGCTTGGGTCAATATTTGGCGTAGAAGCAACAAGGCCAGCAGTATAAGGATGTTGAGGGCGCTGTAAAACATCAGACGTTTTGCCAATCTCTACAAGTCTTCCTGAATATAAGACTGCAACACGGTCAGTCGTTTCAGATATAACGCCCATGTCATGCGTGATTAAAATAATCGATGTTCCCCGTTCGGTACAAAGCTGCTTTAGCAGATTAAGAATTTGTGCCTGAACTGAGACATCTAGAGCAGTTGTTGGCTCATCTGCGATAATGACAGAGGGCTCTGGCGCAAGTGCAAGCGCAATGACAACGCGCTGCCGCATTCCCCCGGAGAAGGTATGCGGGTATGCCTCTATCCGTTCAGGGTCAATGCCAACGTCGCTCAAAAGTTTTTTGCTACGGTCTAGTGCTTCGGCTTTCGAGATATTAAAATGTGTTTTTATTGTCTTTATAAGCTGCTCCCCAATCGTCTTAAGGGGGTTCAGACTAACGAGGGGATCTTGAAAAATCATTGAAATCTGGGAGCCGCGAATATTTTCAGGGGCTTCGATGATTGAGCGACCTTGTAAGCTAATTGTACCGGCTGAAATATAGAGGGGGGATTCTATTAGTCCCAAAATGGCTGACCCTGTCATTGATTTCCCAGCGCCAGATTCTCCCACCAGCCCAAGAATTTCTCCAGGGTAAAGGTTAAGTGACAAATCATCGACAGCCACTGATATATTGTCGCGCTTTTTAAGTGACACACTTAAATTTTTGATTTCGAGCAGGGGTTCAATCATGGTTCTGTCTATGGTCATTTCAGCTTAGGATTTAGAATATCGCGCAGCCAATCTCCAAAAAGATTAATTGATAAAGCGAGCGCAAGTAGGGTCACTGCTGGAAAGAGGAGTATCCACCATTCACCTGAAAATAAGAAATCCTGCCCAATACGGATAAGGGTTCCAAGACTTGGTTTTGTGCTTGGCACTCCTACCCCCAGAAAAGAGAGTGTTGCCTCAGCGATTATTGCAAGAGCAAATGTTATCGTCGCAATTACCAATACTGGGCTCAATACATTTGGCAGTATATGCCGCAGCATAATTTGTTGCCGAGTGAGACCGATCATCTTTGCTGCGGTGACATATTCTTTTTCTTTTTCCACAAGCGTAGAGCCTCTCACGGTTCGTGCAAAAGGAACCCATTCGGATAAGCCAATAGAAATAATTAAAACGACAATCGACATTTCATACCGAACCTCAGGCGGTAAAATACCGCGGGCGACGCCATAAATGAGCATTGCCACCAGAATCGAGGGAAATGTCATTTGAATATCTGCAAAGCGCATAATGACGGAGTCAATCCAGCCACCTAAAAAGCCGGCGATTAGACCCAGCAAAACGCCCATTACCATGGCAAGCAAAACAGCCATCAGACCCACAAATAACGAAATGCGAAGTCCATAAAGAATAGTAGAAAATAAGTCACGGCCCTGATCATCAGTGCCTAATAAAAAACGCTCTCCGGTAAATTCATTTGCCTCTAATGGAGGCGTAAAACCGTTCATGAGGTTAAGACTAGCGGGATCAAACGGGTTAGTGGGGGCAATGAAGTTTGCAAAAATTGCGGCTAATATAATTAAAATGATTGTCACAAAGGAGACAATAGCAACGGGTGCATGACGAAAATGATAGAAAAAGTCTGAGCGAAAAAACCTTTCCATTCTTTATGCCTCATCTTTCAATTCACTGTCCCGAAGCCTTGGGTCAATGAAGAAATAGCTTAAATCTACAATCAGATTTATCAAAACAAACGCAAATCCAACGAGCAGCAAGTAAGCGCTCATCACCGGTATATCGACGAAATAGACTGCATTGATGAATAACAGCCCTACGCCTGGCCATTGAAAAACAGTCTCAGTTATGATTGCAAACGCTATCACCGAACCAAGCTGTAATCCGCCAATCGTAATAACGGGGATTAGAATATTTGGCAGGGCGTGAAAAAAATATACCGCTTTATTGGTCAGACCTAACGCACGGGCAAGACGAATATAATCTTGCCGAAGGACTTCTAACATTTCTGATCGCGTGAGCCTCATTATCAAGGTCATCTGATAAAGGCCTAATGTTATAGCGGGAAGGACAAGAGATTTAAGCCCGCTCTCAGACAGAAACCCAGTTTTCCACCAGCCAAGATCAACCACCTCGCCGCGGCCGAAGGATGGCAGCCAATTTAATTCAACTGAAAATAACCAAATGAGGAGTATTCCGATTAAGAAGGTTGGCAGAGATACGCCAATCAAAGATGATGAAAGAATAAAATTCGTAATGACACTTCCACGGTTAATGGCAGTATAAATTCCCATGAAGACGCCAAAGATAACGGCAAAGAGGGCTGAGGTCAGTGCCAACTCTAATGTTGCTGGCAAACGAGATGCAATTAATTCAGCGACAGGAAGTGCGCCTCTATAAGAATTTCCAAAGTCAAATCGTACCGCTTTCCAGAGGAAATCAAAATATTGGATATGAATAGGATCATTTAAGCCAAGAGCTTCTTCTAGGGCAGCACGCTGCGCTAGTGTCGCTTCTTGTCCCATGAGGTTTTCTACTGGATTGCCAACAAACCGAAAAATAAGAAAAGAAATCAGCGCAACAAAAAGCAACACCAGAACGGCTTGAAAAAGACGATTTAAAATAATGAATGTCATATCAGATGATTTAGAACGTCAGCCAGCCTCACATAAGCAGGCTGGCTGACGTTGTTCCAATTACTTGAATGTGAGGAATTGGAAAAGTGGTGTGTCTTCAGGCTGGACATCAAACATAATGTCTTTTCTCATACCCCAGTTTAGGACTTGATTATGGATCGGAAGATACATTTGCGCGACCTGAACCGCAGCCCAAATTTTTGCAATAGTATCATCCCGTTTTGTCAGATCAGTTTCTGACTCAAGGCTTACAATCATGGCATCAACGTCAGCATTGGAATATCCTGTCGGATTCCATGACCCTCTGTCGTTAGTTTGTGAATGTACCAGGTAATTAAAAATGTAATGGGAGTCGAAAGTGGGGACACCCCAGCCAAGCATATAGAAATCAGCCTCGCCGCCTTTTGCAATTGGGAAATGCTGTGCTTTAGGTTTTGCATCTAACGTTACAGTGATTCCTATCTTGGCCATCATACCAACAGCTGCCTGACAAATAGATTCGTCATTAACATAACGGTCATTTGGACAATTCAGGACGATATCAAAACCATTACTATAACCAGCGTCTTTCATAAGCGCTTTTGCTTTATTCAGGTCATATTGTGGATGCTGATTTAACGCCTCGGTCCACCCATTTACGAACGGAGGCATAATAACGCCTGTGGGATCAGATTGGCCGCGCATAACAATTTTCTTAATTGAATCACGGTTAATAGCGATGTTCATGGCCTGACGTACTTTTAAGTTTGCCGTAGGACCATTAACAGTATCAAGACCGAAGAAAATGACACGATTTTGCGCTGCTGTTGCAAGCTGAAGATCTGCAGAAGCGCTAACGCGTCCAAGATCTTGTACTGGAACATCTTGAATGATGTCGACTTCACCCGATAGCAGTGCAGCAACACGCGTTGCTGAAGATTGAATCGGCGTATAGATTATCTCTGTCACCTGATTTGGGTATATATCTTTACCCCAATAATTTGGGTTGGCTTTGAGAATGGTTTTTTCATCTACCGCTCTACTGACAAGCATAAAGGCGCCAGTGCCATTAGTGTTCATGGTGGCAAAATTCGTTTCACCTTTTGCGACATCATGAGGCGTTGTCACTTTATTATCTTCTGACCAGCCCTTATCCATCATGAACATATTCGTCAGATTATTAATCAAAAGAGGGTTTGCGCCATTTGTTTCAACGTCAACAATATGGCTATCTACTGCGCGAACCTCTTTTACTGAGGATAGCAATTCTTTCATTTCTGAGCCATCAGCCATCGCTCTGTTAAGAGAGAAGACGACATCCTCAGAGGTGAAGTCAGACCCATCGTGAAACACAACGCCTTTACGCAGTGTAAAACGCCACACATTTGGGTTATCGCTTAACGCCGCCCACTCAGTTGCCAAAGATGGAATAATAGCTCCAGCCATATCTCGGTGCAGCAAAGTATCATATATTTGGTGTGATAAGGTATGCGTTGGGCCTTCATTCTGGGCGTGTGGGTCCATAGTGATAGAATCACCAGCCCGCGCCCATCTAACTGTTTCTGCAGAGGCCGTAGCAAATGATGCTGTGACGATTGCAGCCGATATAAGCAGATGCTTAATCATAATATTACTCCCTTATTAGGTTTCTATTCAGGACGATACAATAAATCTGCTGAACCACAAATAGCAAAGGCTTTTAGCTTAAAAATAGTGGACGTTTTACGATGCTGTTTATCAATAATGTTTTAAGAGCATAACTGTAAAAATTATCTGTTTTGGTGGGATATTTTACAGCTCAAACCCTTCTAATAGACAGGCAAATGAGGCGCCATGCATATCTCTGTCTAGGCGGACGCCCTGAATATGTGGGCGCGGCATGCTAAATTTAATGACCTGTAATTCTGCAATGTTGAATCTTTTTATGTGAGATGTGTTAGTGCCAAACAATGTAGCAACTTTTGCTGTAGAGAGCTGCTCAGATATCTCAGAAAAATTATCAAAATCATGACAGAAAATATCAATCGTTAGCCAAAATGGGCCGGCATTTTTTGACCGTATTTTATGAACAAGGGTGCCTAGTTTAGCCATCTGCTTTCACCTCAATTACATCAAGCGAAAACCACGCCATTGGTGTGTCTAGCTCACATACATGATGCAAACAGAATTCATAGAGTGGGCCTCTATCAGTTTCAGCAGGCGAGAAGGGAAAAGCAAATGTTGGCATCGGCTCTTTTTCGGTTAGGGGCATATGAAGCAAATGCGGATTGAGTATCTTAGCTGCTTCATTAGCCTTGGCTTGTGTTGGCGCGGTAAAAATAGCCATAATCCCTAATTCAGGTGTGCTAGCCATATCAGTTTCAAGCGCGCCTAATGTTGCATTTTTGCCAATAATGCGCATCTCCAAAGCAACGTCATTATTGCCATTATCATACATTTTTGAGGCAAAGACAGTCTCAAGTCCACTGACCCACTGATCAATATGAGACACATAATCACTGTCACGGACAAGAACAAAGGATACTGTTTGGTAGCCTGATATGCGCGCGCCCTCTACCTTAACATAATAGGGAGTTGTATCATGCCAGCGGCTACCTTCAACACGAACCGAACGCTCTGCGACGCTGTGATAATGCGCATCTGTAACATCAAGATAGCCGCCGGGCTCATAAAGAATAAAGGGATCGCTATTTTCATAGAGCATATGGGCTGAAACAGTTTGCGGTGTAGCAGACGCATTATCCGACATGGGAATAATAGTAAAACCAGTCTGGTCAAATTCCATCAGTATCACACCACTATTCGGGTTTGTGGTTGCCAATGCGCCGCATTCAGCAATTTTTGCACCATGCCATGCAGCGCCTTTGTGACAGCCTCTTACAAGCGGAAGGGCTGCGATAATTGCGGTATCTGTCGTGCGGCCTGCAATAATAATATCAGCGCCTGTTGCAAGAGCTTGTTGAATTTGCTCGGCACCTGCTAACGCAACAATATTTGTGCAATCTTCGATAATCTCAGAGGTAATGGCAGGCGCCCCCTCAAGGGGATGCATGCGCCCTAATGCAGCCGAGCCATTAATGTTGGCAGCGCTTTGGTCTGACTTTAGCACGGCTATTGTGAGGGTTTCATGGCGCTCTGATGCAATCTCTTTTGTGATATCTACGAGCCAGTCGACTGTGCTGTTCGTGCCGCACGTCCCTGCTGTACCAATCAGAAGAGGAACGCCGATTTTAGCGCGTGCCGCCATTAATTCACCCCAGTCAGATTTGGTTGATGACCGAGAATATTTACTGGTGCCGGTACCTAAATAGAAAGGCCCGCTATCTGTTGATCCGCCATCAATTGCTATGAGGTCAGGTTTGTGTGTAAGGCCTCTGGCAAGAGCGTCTCTGTCATAAGGTATCCCTAGCGCGCCCGCTGGCACGAGAACTTTAACGACAGTCTTTTCTATCATTGGAATAAGGCCTCTTTCCATTCCTCTAAAAACCGTTGTTTTTTCAGCCGGTCGAGATAGACAAGTAACCCTGTATCTAAGCGGATTGGTTTGAATTGGCGGTTTTTGTTTAAAACCTCACTCTGCAAAGAGAGCATATCAGTGCGTTTTTCAATAAAGTCCTGGCCAACATCATTGAGTAGAAATATTAAAAAATCACGGGCCGCCTGAAAGTTCTGAGTACCTCTTGGCACAAGTGCTGTGCGCAGCAGCATATGAGTATAGTCTTGAGGGTAAATGACCAAAAGATTATCCTGCTCGCGCGAGCGTTTCTGTGCGTAGGAGCCGATGATATTATACGCTAATAACACCTCACCAGTATTCACCGCGTCAAGCATTTCACCAGAGCAGCAAAAAAGGCCTGTAGTGAGACTTCCCATTACCTCTGCCATTCGCCAGTAACTATCGGATTGGCGTGCATCTTGAGTGGCAAATAGGAATCCAGCACCAGATTGTCTCACATCATAGGTAACAATCTTGCCTCTTAAATCATGTTGATTGGCGCGTAAAAATGAAATCAAATCACGCCGGCTTTTTGGCGCTTCAATATTGTTAAAGTAGGATTTTGAAACCACCATGCCAATCGGTTCAAGTGAAAAGCCAAACAGTTTATTTTGCCATTGGCTCCAATCAGGTCCTTGCGATGTTTCCGGTAATGAAACTGATTCAGCAAAGCCATCATTTGCAAGCTTCATCTGTAAATCCATAGCCGATGACATCACAAGGTCAAACGGCTCCTCGCCATCACGGACTTCGTGATAGATATCAGAAGTGTTGGAGAGAACATATTCTATACTGACAGACGGGAATGAGGTGATATAGGCTGTTAGAACAGGATCAAAAACATCAATGTCTGTAGAGGATAAAATACGTAAATCTGCTGTATCTTTTTGCGGGCCGTAGGTTCGAACTTCTTCAATCACCAGCGCATCAGACGGTGAGTTCATAAAAAAAATTAGCAGGGCAATGATAAGATAGCGCATACAGATTCCCCCTTTAATTTTTTGACTTTAATTGTGGCATTAATAGCGTTTGCTGCTTCTAAAACGATACTCAAGCCTAAGCCTGACCCTATTATATCTTTATTTTCTGTGCCACGCTTAAACTTTTTGAAAATTTGTGAGGCATTAAAGTCTTTTAAATTGGCGGCATCATTTGTGATTGTAACCGTTATTTGTTTTTTATCTTGGCTCAGATCAACAAATACAGTTGATTCTGCAATGGCATATTTCAGCGCATTATCAAGCAGGTTTCGCAGTGAGGTTTCAAGCAGTGTTCGGTCAAGATAAAGCTGCTGCTTCTGCTCTAACGTTGATGAAAAAGCGATGTCTAAATCCCGTAGATCAGCTGCTGGCCTAAACTGGTTTATCAAATCTTCAACTGCCTGATGCGCCGAAAATTTCTGTTTTTCAGGACGCTCAGCGCGATAAAGCACCATGGCATGGTCAAGTAATTGGGTGGCTGACCGGTTAGTTTGGTCCACAGACCGGATAATGTTTCGCAGATGTTCTCTGTTTTCAGGTGTCTTTGATTTTCGAAGGGCAAGCTCACTCTCTGATTTTACAACTGATAATGGCGTGCGAATATGATGGGCTGCTTCTGCAATGAATGTTTCAGTTTGACGCAAGGCGGTCCGAAACCGACTAATAAATCCGTTCAGCGAGTGAACAAGGGGAAGAAGTTCAGAGGGAACGTCTGATGAAACTTTTCGCAAATCTGACGGACCACGCATTTTAACGTCATCGGCAAAAGAGCCGATTGGCCTAATGGTCAGGTTGGCTGTAAGGAAGGCAAATAAGATGGCAATGATGAGGAAAATAAAAGTGACAAAGATGAGGTTAGTTGAAATCTTTGTCAGAACAGTTGCCTGAAAATTCTGGCTTTGTGCAATAATAATTGTGAGACGCCGCGCCTGGTTTCCGGCAAAAATTACATTTTCAATACTGGCGGCGCGAAACGTCTCATCAAGATAATCAATGTTTGTAAAAATGGGTTCTTGCAGGTCACCAAATGGCCCTTCATAGGGCAGGTCCTCATAGCCGGTCAGAAATTTTCCATCATCTTTGATTTGATAGAAAATGCGATCTTCGCCGATTGCCCCCAGCAATGAGAATGTATCATAAGGCAAATCGAGACTTACCATATTATCAACGACATAAATTTTATCGACAACAGAGCTTACGGCAGCTGCTAATAATCTGTCTTGGGTTGCTGTGACAGCTTGAACAAGTGCCAGCCTGACGACCAGAAATAAAAACAGGGAAATAACAACTGCCACAAGCCCAAGCTGTATCAGCAAACGATTGCGAATAGAGGTTGTTTTTAAGGCGAATAGTTTTCTAATCATTGACGTGCAGCCTATAGCCAATACCGCGGACAGTTTCAATTTGCAGGTTCGTATTGTGAAGCTTTTTGCGGACACGGCCTACATATACTTCTATCGCGTTATCAGTCACTTCTTCGGAAATGGAAAAAAGCCTATCTGTTAACTGCTCTTTGGAAAAAATAATTTCAGGAGAATTGAAAAAGATCTCAAGCAGTCTTAATTCTCTGTTTCTAAGAGAAGTCTTTTCGCCATAGGCTTCCAACATGGCAATCAGCGGGTATAGCGTCGCATTACCATAATTAAGGGCGAGCTGATCCTGTCCGCTATGACGACGTAAAACTGCCCGGCAACGCGCCTCTAATTCTGCGAACTCAAATGGTTTTATAATATAATCGTCAGCCCCAATATCGAGTAAATCAATTCTGTCAGAAATTTCAGAACGGGCTGTCATTACGATAACAGGCGTATTGTTATTTTTGGATCGAATGGTTCGAAGAAAATCCCGACCATCACCATCGGGAAGCATGATATCTAGCAGAATAATATCAAAATGAGTTACTGATGCAAAATGCTTAGCCTCAGACAAATCATGCGCCATCTCAACATGGTTTTTCTCAAGCTCAAAAAATAACCGAAGGGAGTCTGCTAATTCTTTTGTATCTTCAATTAACAGAACCTTCAAAATTTTCCCCTAACATAAATCACGTGTCAGCTTGGTGTCAGGTTAGTTTGATTAGATTTATGAGTAAAGGGCGTGGCCGTGAGGTTATAAAGCGCCTGAATAGATGTGAGGGAGGACAAAATGTTCAAAACATCAATGAAGCGCCGTGTATTTGCGGCGGCAATTGCAGCGACATCAATCGTAGGTTTCTCAACAGCAGGTATGGCGCATGGCCATAAAGTTGTTGATTCTATCCATTTCTTGATTCCAGGTGGCGCAGGCGGTGGCTGGGACGGAACAGCCCGTGGCACAGGCGAAGCACTAACAAAATCAGGCCTAGTCGGTTCGGCATCCTATGAAAATATGTCTGGCGGTGGTGGCGGTAAAGCCATTGGATACCTGATTGAAAATGCTGATAGTAATCACGGAACATTGATGGTGAATTCAACGCCTATCGTGATCCGCTCATTAACAGGTGTATTTCCGCATAACTTCCGTGACCTAACGCTTGTTTCAGGAACAATTGGTGACTATGCAGCTTTGGTCGTACCCGCTAACTCAAGCATAAAAAATATGGGCGATTTAGTTGCCGCATATAATGCAAATCCATCAGATGTTGCCATCGGTGGCGGCTCAGTGCCAGGCGGCATGGATCATCTGGTTGCGGCCATGGTTATGCAGGCTGCTGGCGCAGACCCAACAGAAGTAAAATATATTGCTTATGATGCTGGTGGTAAGGCAATGGCAGCGCTTCTCTCAGGAGAAATTAAAGCATTGTCTACAGGGTTCTCAGAAGCTGTTGCGATGGCAAAAGCAGGAGAAGCCAATATCATTGGTGTAACGTCAGATAAGCGTGTTGGCGCATTACCAGAAGCTATGACAATGAAGGAACAGGGTATTGATACCTATTTTGTTAACTGGCGCGGTTTCTTTGCAGCACCAAATTTGCCAAAGGATAAATTGGTAGCGTATCAGAAGGCCATTGATAAAATGTATGGCACTGATGAGTGGGAAGCTGTTCGCTCACGCAATGGCTGGGAAAACATCCATAACCCAGGCGCAAAGTTCATGACATTTCTTGAGCAACAGGAAAAAGATATTAGTACTCTTATGAAGAAACTTGGTTTCCTCTAGGAGTGGTATCTATCATGTGTCTGGCCCTTGTTAATGGGGCCAGACAGCTTTTTTTAAAAAGAGGGTAATGTCATGGCGTTAGATCGATATATCGCCCTTATTATTGCAGTTATTTTTTTAATTTATGGTTACACCGCTTTTTTTGAAATGGATGGCCTGTTGCCGCCAATTCTCAAAAGAAACCCTATTTGGCCCTCTACCTTCCCAAAAATTCTGTCTGTCATTGGCGTGCTTGCCGCTCTTTCTGTTGTCATTAATCTTGAAAAAGCAGGCAAACAGATTGGTGACGATTTAGATATCGCAAATTGGCGTGAATATAAGGTTGTACAAGCATTGCTGCTGATTGGCGGCATGGTGCTTTATGCTCTGACATTGCGGAGCCTTGGATTTCTTGCATCAACATTCATGTTTCTTACAGGCGGAAGTATTCTTCTGGGGGAGCGCCGGATTGTCAGGTTGGCTCTCATCACCGCTATTGCAAGTTACGGCATATGGTATCTGGTGGATACAGTATTAGGAATTTATATGACGCCCTATCCACGCTGGTTAGACCTCTAAGGGAGCAAAATAGATGTTAGAAGGATTTCTTATTGGTCTTGAAACAGCGTTATCAATCAAAAACCTGCTTATGGTCATTGGTGGTTGTATCATAGGAACATTTATTGGCATGTTGCCTGGGCTTGGTCCTATGTCCATCATTGCGATTATGATCCCTGTGGCGATTTCTATTGGCGACCCGTCAGCTGCAATTATTCTGCTTGCCGGTGTATATTATGGCGCTGTTTTTGGTGGCTCAACCTCCTCTATTTTGATTAATGCGCCCGGTGTGGCATCAACTGTTGCAACAAGCTTCGATGGTTATCCGATGACCCGTCAAGGCAAAGCAGGCAAGGCGTTAACAATTGCAGCCATTGCATCTTTTGCAGGCGGGACAATCGGGGCTATTTTGCTGGTGCTTTTTGCGCCGGCACTGGCGTCTGTTGCCTTGCTGTTTCATTCCTCTGAATATTTTGCGTTGATGGTTGTTGGGCTGTCAGCTATTGCAGCTTTTGCCGGGACTGGGCAGATAACCAAAGCAGTGCTGATGACGATTGCCGGCCTTGTGCTTGCGACTATAGGAGAGGGCGCACAGTTTAACATGCCGCGCTTTACAATGGGCATTATGGACCTTCAATCGGGCATTGGCTTTATCACATTGGCAATGGCAATGTTTGCAATTCCAGAGACGTTATTTCTGATTTTGGATCCAAACCGCTCTGGCAAACCAGATGAAAAGCAATCTGAAATTACTAATCTGCGGATTACCAAAGATGAGGCAAAACAAATTACACCCGTAATTGCACGCCAATCTTTGCAAGGATTTTTAATTGGGGTGATGCCAGGGGCCGGCGCGACTATTGCGTCGTTTCTGGGGTATGCTGTGGAACGAAATTTAGCCTCTCCAGAGGAAAGAGAACAATTTGGAAAGGGATCGGTAAAAGGTCTTGCGGCGCCTGAGAGTGCAAATAATGCAGCCTGCACCGGGTCTTTTGTGCCGTTACTCACGCTTGGTATTCCAGGCTCTGGGACGACTGCGATTCTTCTGGGGGCACTGATTGCTTTAAATGTATCGCCGGGCCCACGCCTGATGGAGGACCAACCTGAGATTTTCTGGTCTGTGATTCTCTCGATGTATTTTGGCAATTTGGTATTGTTGATTTTGAACCTGCCTCTCATTCCTTATATTGCTAAGGTTTTGACTGTTCCGCGTACCTTCCTTATTCCGTTTATTTTGTTCTTCACATTAATGGGCGCTTATATCGGGCAGAATAATGCAACAGAATTATTATTCCTTGTGGGATTAGGTGTTACTGCGACGATATTACGATTTGCTGCCTTTCCCCTCGCTCCGCTGCTCATTGGGTTTATTTTGGGCCCGATGCTCGAAGATAATTTCTCGCGCGCGACACAGCTTTATGATGGCATTGGATTTATGTGGGAGCGTCCTATGACGACAGCGTTACTTCTTATCGCCATTTCTTTGATTGTGTTGCCAGCTTGGCGGTCGCGCCGTGCGGCGGTGAGCTTAAAAAAGGGATAGTTATGAGC